>NZ_JAUBUJ010000005.1:0-95030 GCF_036705405.1 Microcoleus sp. B13-B6 | reverse complement strand
GCCAAGAAACCGGGTTTTTTGAGCAAAATCCTTGGTTATAGCCCGCAGATTACGTAAAAAACCCGGTTTCTTGAGGATGCGTGGGTAAGTTCAGTGAAGGGGGCCAAGAAACCGGGTTTTTTGAGCAAAATCCTTGGTTATAGCCCGCAGATTACGTAAAAAACCCGGTTTCTTGAGGAAGCCGTGGATTCAAAACCCCCCCTCTTGAGGGGCATCTTAAGATGCCCGCGAGAGATAAACCCATTCAACACCCGCCATCTTGTTAAAATAAATGAACGTAGCAAACCACAAGCGGTCAATCTTGGCAGTCTTCAACCTTGGGCAAAGCAATATGAAAAATTCTTGGAAACACGCATGGCTGGGGCATCTAGCTGTAAACAAAGACAAGTCGAGCCAGAATCCTAAAAAATCAATTCCAGGACGGAATCTTTGGCGCATCCTGGGCAGTTTGGTGATTTCTCAAGGAATATTGCTCTCGACCCCGGTGTTTGCCGACAGCGCGCCAAACACCATGAGTTACAGCCAACTGATCGACAACATAGAAAAAGGGCAAGTCAGTAAAATCGAAGTAGACGAAACTCAAAAAACTGCCAAGGTTAGGCTAAAAAATCAAAAAAGCGATCTAACCCAATCAGTTAGTCTGTTCGATTACAACAACCGAGAACTGTACTCCCAAATCCGCGCCAAAAAAATTGACTTTGAAGTCAAACAAACAGCCGACAACGCCGCCGCAGTCAGTTTAGTAGTAAACTTGCTAGTGATTTTTGCAGTGTTGGCAGTGCTGATGGCAATCCTGCGCCGATCGACCCAATCTCAAGGAAATGCCATGAACTTCGGCAAATCCAGAGCTCGTTTCCAAATGGAAGCCAAAACCGGCGTGATGTTCGACGACGTAGCAGGCATCGAAGAAGCTAAAGAAGAACTGCAAGAAGTCGTAACCTTCCTCAAAAAACCCGAACGCTTCAACGCCATCGGCGCCAAAATTCCCAGAGGAGTTCTGTTAATCGGGCCTCCGGGAACCGGCAAAACAATGCTGGCAAAAGCCATCGCAGGCGAAGCAGCCGTCCCCTTCTTCAGCATCTCCGGTTCCGAATTTGTCGAAATGTTTGTCGGAGTTGGCGCCTCCCGCGTCCGCGACTTGTTCAAGAAAGCTAAAGAAAATTCGCCCTGCATCGTCTTCATCGACGAAATAGACGCCGTAGGAAGGCAGCGCGGCGCTGGTATCGGCGGCGGCAACGACGAACGCGAACAAACTCTCAACCAGTTGCTGACAGAAATGGACGGCTTTGAGGGTAACAGCGGCGTGATTGTGATTGCAGCTACTAACCGGCCCGACGTGCTCGATACCGCCCTGCTGCGGCCCGGCAGGTTCGATCGACAAGTAACGGTAGATTTACCCAGTTACAAAGGGCGTTTGGGGATTTTGCAAGTTCACGCGCGCAACAAAAAACTCGACCCAGAAGTTGCCCTAGAGACGATCGCCCGCCGCACTCCCGGCTTTTCCGGCGCCGACTTGGCAAACTTGCTCAACGAAGCAGCTATTCTCACTGCGAGGCGTCGCAAAGACACGATTAGTAACTTAGAAGTTCACGACGCGATCGACCGGATCACGATCGGGCTTACCCTCAACCCGCTGCTGGACAGCAAGAAAAAGTGGATGGTAGCATACCACGAAATCGGACACGCCCTAGTCGGGACGATGCTCAAAAATACTGATCCAATAGATAAAGTGACGATTATCCCCCGTTCCGGCGGCATCGCAGGCTTTGTTAGCTATGTGTACGACGACGAAATGATCGACAGCGAAGGTTTGATGAGTCGGGCTTGGCTGTTAAGCCGGATTACAGTAGCTTTGGGGGGAAGGGCGGCGGAGGCTGAAATTTACGGCGCTGCCGAAGTAACTCTCGGTGCCAGCGAGGATATCAAACAAGTCACCAGCCTCGCTAGGAAGATGGTAACGCTTTATGGAATGTCGGATTTGGGGCCTGTGGCTTTTGAAAGTCAGAACAATGAGGTGTTTTTGGGGCAGAACTGGAATTCCCGAAGTGAGTATTCCGAAGACATGGCAATCAAGATCGATCGCCAAGTCCGGGAAATTGCCTTTGAGTGCTACGAAGAAGCTCGCCGAATTATCCGCGAAAACCGCGCTTTGGTAGACAAACTTGTCGAAGCGCTGTTGGATGAAGAAACGATCGACGGCGACGAATTCCGCCAAATTGTAGCTCGGTACACCGAGTTGACAAAAAAAGAGTTAGCCCCAACGTAAAGAGTCAGTTGGCAGTTGGCAGTTGGCAGTTGGCAGTTGGCAGTTGGCAGTTGGCAGTTGGCAGTTGGCAGTGGTCAGTGGTCATTAGTTATATCATGTCCGCCTAATCACTTACGATATGTCCGCAGGGAGTGAAACGAAGCAATCGCAATGTTTCTGCGATTGCTTCTCTACGGTCGCAATGACGTTTAACCGGACAATTTATTATTGGTAAGAACTGTCAACTGACAACTGTCAACTGTCAACTGACAACTGACAAATTAAGATTGTTGGGAGTACATTTCCCGGAGTACCAAAGCCGGGTCTACCCAGCGGCCGCCGTACTTCAATCCCCAGTGCAAGTGAGGCCCACTCGTGCGGCCGGTCATCCCAACTCTGGCAATTCTCGCACCCGCAGGCACTGTTTGACCTTGCCAAATTTGCAAAGTACCTTCGCGATCGGTATAATAACGCCCGCCGTTAGCCGTTAGCACTCGGCCTCTAAGGTGACAGTAGATGTGTTCCCAATTTCCCGATCGCACCACCATACCAGTGCCGCATCGGCCATCTTCCCAAACTTCCACAACTTGCCCGCCCCACCAATTGCGGATATAGCTGCCTTCCGGGGCGGCCAAGTCCAAACCGTAATGAAAATCCCCGCCACGGGGGCCGAAGGGGGAAGTGTATGTTTCAAAGTTTTCGACTGGAAAAGAAGCTTCTTGCCACAAATTACCCGTCGCTACTCTGCTTGGTAAGCCTGACTGAGCTTTGACCACCTGCTGCTGCAAATAAGGGCTAATCAACACAATGCCGATCGAAAGTGCCAGCAGCAGCATCTGTCTGAGACGAAAAAAGCGTTTTGCCGTCAGCGGGCCTCTAGAGTCTTGCAGGATTTTTTTCACGGCTCAAAGTTAAATGTGTGTGCGAGTGTGCGTTGTCTGTTAGGCTCACATCTTGCACCCTTGTCAATAAAGCTTTCAGGGGCGGGCTTTCCGGCCCAACCCACAAAAAAATCATTGTTTGTGGAACGGGCATCTTGCCCGTTTCTGAGGTGCAAGATGTAAGTTATGCCAATTCGCTGCAAGATTGGCTTTGAGCTCTACCCGCGATCGCGAATCAGTTTATCAACAACGTGTATCTTACTCCATCCAAAACCCGTGTCAAGGCTTCCGGGTAAATGCCCAGGGGTAATAAAAAAAATTGGCCGACTAATTCGTGCTGCGGTTGAATTCGATCGAGCTTTTGCTTGACACTATAGTTAAGTTCGGGGATTTTGGATAACATCCAAAATCTCAAATTCATCACAAACATTCAAGCAATGCTTACTGAAATTTTTCCCTTTAGTTTTGCCATAGACGCAACTGCGATCGCCGGTGCGTCCTTGTGGTCTTTGGCCCTGTACTGGGGCCTGTCGCCCCTCACAGAATGGGTAATCCTGCAACTCAACCGCTGGATGAATTTTGCTGAGAGATCCCTCTACACCTCGGAAGCCGAGTTTGAAAGAACCCGCCAAGCCAGAGAAGCCCAAAATGCGTTTTACGCTTCGCTGTTGAGCATTGTGCCCTTTTTGATTGTGGGCGGATTGTGCAATTGGGGCGTAGAATTTTCTCTGGGTACTGGTTGGGCGGTATCTATGGGTACGATCGCCTGTATTGGTGGCGGCGTGTACGAGCTCGGCCGCCGAGACGGCGAGGAGTCTTAGGGGATTTTGGATTTTGGATTTTGGATTTTGGATTGCTCAAGATATTCGGAGATTTACCATTCTCTAGAATGGATGATAATCTCAAATCCAAAACTCCAAGTCTCAAATAACTTTGACCTTATAATGTTAATGGATTTGTGACAGATATTTTTTTTTATGAACCGCAGAGGGCGCAGAGGACACAGAGAAAGAGAAGAAAAGAGAAAGGAATAGAAGAGAATAGATGGTGTTCACATTTCTTCTAAGGCTTGCTATACAGGTAATCAAACAAAATTAGCCATGTATTTTAACCGTAATTTGACTCAGGATGTTTGCCTAAAAGCCGCAGTTGCCGTTCAGTAGCGGTAGCGATAATTTCGGGGTTAAACTGCCACGGCCAAGGCGAAAATTTCTGCGCGATGTTGCGGTGGGAATAATGCACTTGCAGTAAGTAGCGAGTTCCATCTGTTGTCGTATTTTTGCCGCCGGAGTGCCAAATTTCACTGCGGAAAAATAACACATCTCCTGCTTTGCACAAAACTGGTTCTGGGGAGTGTCCGTTCCAAGTTTCTTCCCCGCGTTCTGGTTTTCGACCAGATTTGTGACTACCAGGAATAATGTAGGTAGGACAGAGGTCTTCTGCGATGTCGCTGAGATAGAAATGGGCTGTACAAATCCATACTGGTAGTTGAAAAGTGCGATCCTCTTCGAGGGCTCCGCTAACGGCAAACACGCTTTCGGGCAGGGGTACAAACACCTGATCGACGTGGACGCGCCAACCATCATAACCGGGCCCGCTTTTCCACGCAGTCATGCCGATAATATGGCAATCGCTGCCCATTAATGCTTCGGCTAATTCAATTATACCCGGTCGATCGACATAGGAAAGCCACAGGCGATCGCGATTAAATACGCACTTAAAATGCTGGTTCAATTCACTCCAACTGCTACCATCGAGTCCGAAGGGTTGCAGGCGATCGAGTGCTTCCTTTGTTTGCGCCACTTCCGACGGACTGAGTACACCGGGAATCAGCGCAAAACCCTCTTCGCGCACCGCATCTACGGCCCCCGCTGTATCGAAAAGATCACAAGTCTTTTGCCGATAGCTGAAAACTTCGCTTAACGTGCTTGCGTTCATACTTAAAAAAGTAAAATTATTAACTGTTATTAAATTAACACTTATTCTGCTCGATACTTGCATACTATGAAACCAGCTACCCGGTTTATTGGTACATCAGGACTTACACAAAATTTAATTATGTAGGGCACGCACTGCTCACATTACGTCTGATTTGGGGATAAATCAAATGAAATACCAACCAGAACCAACATCATTAAATCAAGCCCGCGCCGCCTTCAAAAAAATCTGGGGATACGACGACTTTCGACCACCGCAAGGAGAAATTGTCGGCAGTTTATTAGCCGGAAAAGATACCATTATAATTATGCCGACAGGTGGTGGCAAATCAATCTGCTTTCAACTGCCAGCTTTGTTACAAACAGGCTTAACTTTGGTAGTTTCGCCGTTAGTCGCCTTGATGGAAAATCAAGTGCAAGAATTGCGCGATCGCAATCTGCCCGCTTCCCTCCTCCACAGTCAATTGCCAACAGCGCAGCGCCGACAAACTATGCAGTCGCTGCAACAAAATAAATTAAGATTGCTGTACCTATCTCCCGAAACATTACTCAGCAAACCTGTTTGGGAAATTATCAGTCAGCCACAAATCCAAATCAACGGTTTAATATTAGATGAAGCTCACTGTTTAGTGCAGTGGGGTGATACTTTTCGACCAGCTTACCGCCGTTTGGGAACAGTGCGATCGGCTTTGTTGAAAGCTAAACCAGCAAATAGTAAAATTGCGATCGCAGCTTTTACCGCTACCGCCAACCCGGAAGCACAGCAGACAATCAAAAATGTCTTGCAACTGCAACAACCCGAAGCATTTTTGCTAAGTCCCTACCGTTCTAATCTGCACCTGCAAGTGCAAACAGTCTGGACGCCGAGAGGACGCAAGCAGCAGTTATTAAATTTTATTAAAGCTCGACCAAAACAAGCAGGTTTAGTCTATGTCCGCACGAGAAAAGATAGCGAAAGCTTGGCGGATTTGTTGGAAGCAGCAGGTTATGAAACAGCAGCATATCATGCAGGTTTAAGTCCCGAATCACGGCGAAAAATAGAAAACGCTTGGCTGAACAATGAGCTAAAATTCGTAACTTGTACCTCAGCATTCGGGATGGGAATTAACAAGCCCGATGTCCGGTGGGTTGTTCATTATCAAGCACCTTTGCTATTATCGGAATACATTCAGGAAATTGGTAGAGGCGGACGCGACGGCAAATCTGCGATCGCCCTGACATTGATTAGCGAACCGACGGGTTTGCTTTATCCCGAAGATAAACAAAGAAAGGAATTTTTTCAAGATAAATTGCGATCGCAATACCGAGAAGCTCAGCAATTAGCCCAAAAACTGCCAGTTAAAGGGGATATAGAAGCAGTTTCCCGCGAATTTCCTGAAAGCACGATCGCCCTTTCGATTCTCCACAGCAGCGGACAATTAACATGGCAAGATCCTTTTAATTATGCGATCGACAAATCCGCACAGCAAAAAGCGGAAAAATCAAATTTTACCGCCGCTGAGGAAATGGTAAAATATTTGAAACATCGGCAGTGCAGGTGGCAATTTTTGCTGCAAGCTTTTGGGTTTGCAAATGAGGCGAAATCTATGCAGTGCGGCCACTGCGATAATTGTCGGTGAAACCAGTTCGTGGGGGCGGGTTTACGAGATTATAGGTTTTAGGCAATTATTATGGGTGAAACCCGCCCCTACAGGATATGTAGTGCATACAAATCGATCGATTTTAAATTAGCGATTACCGATTACCAAAGAAAGTAAATGATAGAAACAGACACTGCGGCACATATTTACACAGTAGAAAATACAGAGGAATTCGATCGCAGTAATGTCAATCAGCGATTAGATATTTGGCTGTCAAACCAGATACCGGACTTATCCCGATCGCGAATCCAAAGCCTCATATCACAAGGTAACGTCAAAGTCAACGACGAAACCTGCACCTCGAAAAAAATATCAGTAAAAACGGGCGATCGCATCCACCTCACATTACCTGAAGCCCAGCCCACAAAGTTGCAGGCCGAAGCAATTCCCCTCGACATCCTCTACGAAGATGACAGCCTAATTATCATCAACAAACCAGCCGGATTAGTCGTCCACCCAGCCGCCGGACACGCAGACGGTACATTAGTCAACGCTCTCTTAGCCCACTGTCCCCTAGCAGAAATAGGCGGAGTTCAGCGGCCGGGAATCGTACACAGATTAGACAAAGATACAACAGGCGCGATCGCGATCGCCAAAACCGACATTGCTCACCAACATCTGCAAGCCCAACTCAAAACTAAAACCGCCCGCCGCGAATATTTAGGCATAGTTTACGGTGCTCCCAATACCGAAACAGGCACAATAGACCTACCCATCGGGCGGCATCCCACAGACCGCAAAAAAATGGCGGTAGTACCAGTAGAAAAAGGCGGTCGCCCCGCAGTTACTCACTGGACAATTAAAGAAAGAATCGGCAACTATTGCTTAATGCACTATCAATTAGAAACCGGCCGCACCCATCAAATTCGCGTGCATACAGCGGAAATAAAACATCCGATTGTTGGCGACCCGATGTACAGTTCCAACCGTTCCATCGGCGTCAATTTAACCGGACAAGCCCTCCACGCATGGCGGCTGACTTTGCAGCATCCCGTAACAGGAGAATTAATAGAGGCGATCGCCCCTTTGCCCGATCAATTCAACACTTTGTTGAAAATATTGCGGTTGCGGGCTAATATTTGATATTTTGGGCAGTTAACACTGGTAATTTCTATGTCTAAATTTGAGGAACTTTGCAAAGCTTACGCCGCATCCCGGCAAGCATACCGCAAATCCTGCGAAGCTTGTCAGGATTTTAGTGAAATTTTTATCAAGCAAATGAGCGATTATTTGGAATGCCCGATTCAAAACCAAAATCATAAATTTGATGACAATGGCATACTGTATTTTGATGGTGCGATCAATGTTTGCGAAAATCCCGAAAATCCCGAAAATGGCGATCGCGAAACAGTCGAAATATCTTTGAGTGTTAACAAAGTTATTGACAATTTCATTCTCACGGTTTATCCTTGGGGTCACGAATTCAAGATTCTCATTGATGAACCCAGACACTTTGAAGAAGCTTTTGAATACATTTTTGATCGACTCCAATCAGCTTATACTGGCGTAAGCCTCTTACCGTCAGAACCTGATCCTGTACCTTTTTAATGACTAAACTCCTTACTATAAACCTTTTTTCCCCTTCCTTTTTTTTCATTAAACTTCTTGCCTAAATCTTTGATGTAAGAGGGAAACCGCAGATGAACGCAGATGAACGCAAATAGTTCAGGGGGTGACAACCCCGTCTTGACCCATAGCTAACAAAGGTTAGACCGATTTATGGTAAAAAAAGATGGGGTCAATTTTATAAGTAACCCTATCTATATGCAATCCTAAATCATTTGCATAATTATTGTAGGGGCAATCCCCCCGTGGTTGCCCGATAGATAGGGGGTAGGCACGGGGAGTAGGGGTAGCACTACCCCTACAAATGTATCTGAATCATTTAGGATTGCTATATATGCAATGTCACCTCCATTTTACCAAAATTGTTTCCCAAGACAACTAAAAAAATGGGTATTCAAAAATATGTGGGGCGCATCAAAGAAGAACCGCGAACTATACGCCGACATAGTATTTTTTGGATGGGATTGTATGGTCATTCTTGGGTAATAGAAATAGAATGTTGTGAAAAAATGATTGAGTAATTAATGGCAATAAGACGGAACAAGCTACCATTTTTTCAGAGGGCTTGAGGGCTATGTCCCTGATGAGACGGACGTTTTGAGGGCGTTGTCACCCCGTGAAGAAAAACCCTTTACTTACATCAAATCTGGCGGCTACTTTCCTAATTGATGTATCACCTTGTTCATAACTTTTAACAAAGCCAAAGCCGTCGCTTGACTGGTGGACTCCCAAATCCAAATAGTCAGCGCAAACGCGGAAATAGCGCTGCCAATCATCGAAGCAGCTTGTCCGAGCCAGAGTTGAATAAATTTTTGCATGAAATAGGCGATTAATAGGATTTAAAATTCCGAGGATAGGGGTTTTTAGGCAGGATAATGACCGAAAGCATCCAGGATACCCGCCACGTGATTCATTCCGAAAGCAGACTCAGGATCCAGAAATAAAAAACCTGTATCCGATGAAACTTGCCCCCCGAATTTATCTCGCGCAAGTCAATGCTTCAATTCTTTAATCTAAAATCTAAAATCTAAAATCTAAAATCGATTGACACCCGCATAAAATCCCACGCCGCTCTCATTAAAACCAAGGCCATTGCTGGCTAAGTGGAGATAATTCTTCATATTGCTGTCTCGCCTCCTTGCGGTAAAATTTCGCCAAATGCCGCTGCCGCCACATCAGGACACCCGTAACAAACAGTACAAACGCTGCTAATCCTGCGATCGCGTGTACCAACCGCAAGTAAATTCCGCCATAGCTGCCAATATGTAGCGGATAAAGTGAGTTGAGAATTCGATTTGCTACAGAAGCTGAATTTACACTGTCAGCCTGCAATATTTCGCCACTGTATTGGTCTATATAAATGGTGCTAACCCCGTTTGGGTGCGGCTCGTTGGGAAATTTTTTACGTACTTTAAAAATTGCTTCAGGCGTCAAAGGCAGAGAAATAAAAGTGGTTGTAGCTTCCGGCCAAACGGTATTAACTTGGTGTAATATTTCATCAATATTTTGCCTCGAACTGCTAGAGTGGAGATGAGAAGTCAAGGCTGGGTGTGGCTTTTCATTCGTTAGCCAATACAGAGTCGATTCAACGGGCGCGTAAAAAATTATCGCTGTCCCTGTAGCGGAGATGAGTATGAGAAAAGCGACCGAGACAATGCCAGAAACGTTATGTAAATCAAATACAGTCCGCTGCCAGTGAGCTTTCCAATTAATAGAAAATCCGCGACCCAAATTGCGCCAACCAGTCCACAATACCAAGCCAGTAAAAGTTAGTCCTAGCATTACTAGACCGCAAATGCCTACAACAAGATGACCGAATTCTCCTGCCGCTAATTCCGCGTGTAACGTAAAAATAAAACCTGTAAAAGTTTCTTTCTTAAGGCGCGCGCCCTTAATTTCTCCGCTGTAAGGATTGACATAAACGTTAACTATTTCCTCACTCTTTGACAGCATCGAAACTTGGCAAACTTCCTTCGCTGATCGCGGCAGCAAGATACTAAGAGCTTGATTTTGCGGATAAGCTTTTTCGACAATTTGCAGGACATTTTCCAGCGGTATCCGTTCGACTTGAGGAATTACTTGCAGGAGTTGGGGATTGAAGAACCGCTCGATTTCGGGACTAAAAACCAGTAAGCTGCCGGTTAAAGCAATTGCTGCTAGAAATATTCCTACTACCAACCCCAAATACAAGTGGAGTTTGAATGCGAGTTTGCGGAACTTCATCTCGAAATTTTCCTCGAAGCCGTTAACTGTTCTCATTAAGGTAAAACCGATAGTCCGACAGGGAATTCATTCCCTGTCTCAAAGCTAAAGTCCTCGCTATGAGGACTGAGAAAAACACTTTTCGACTCATTAGTCCTCTTGAGAGGACTTTAGCTATTAGACAGGGGTTTCAACCCCTGGCGGACTAGCGGGTGGGCGCGAGGACTGGCAGACTAATATCAAATCCGTTAGCATCGGAATAGTAAATTCGAGTTCACTGTTGACGGTTGGCTGTTGACAGTGAACAGTCAACCGTCAACAGTCAACATCATTCCGGTGTAACCGGAAATGATATAACAGCTTAAATTGACACCAATGGGTTCTTGGAGTGTCCCTACGGGGATATTGAATCTACCTCATAAACCTGCAATCTGCTGTAATTACCAGTTAAGGCGGTAATTAACACTGAGAGTCAAACCTCTCCCTGCATAATTAGAGCTGTCCAATCCAAATCCAGCGGAGTATTGCGACAGCACAGGAAAATATTGATTATTCAATAAATTCTCGACTTTGACTTGTAGCAGCCCCGATCCAATTTTAACCGCGCTGACGTAATCCAGTGTGAGATAGCTGCTAATCGGGCCGCCATCCGAGCCGTCTTTGAAGGCTTGATCGCGATTTCCAGAATATAATAACTGTAACCGATTGTTCCATCCCGGCAAAGTTTCGTTTTGAACATAAGCTGTTAGCTTGAGCGGTGGAATTCGGCTGCTATCGATGGCGATGTAACGGTTGTCATCCTCATATTCGCCTTGAATATAAGTAGCAGTCCCACCGATCGACCATGTTCGTCCAGGTTGCCAATCCACAGTTCCTTCTAAGCCGTAAATGCGTTCTGGGGCGCGCTGTAGTTCCAGGCGGCCTGTGTTGCCAACTGGTTCAAAACGGACTCCTAGATCCGAGGTATTGTAAAAAGCGGCAAGCGACATTTGCACGGATTGCCACCCTCCTCGAATGCCAATTTCGTAGCTGTTGACTTTTTGCGGTTGAGTTACTTCTAACGAAGATTCAATTCCGACAAAATCATCGGGGGGTTGGCGGAGGATGCGGCCGAAATCTGGAACTGAGAAACCTTGAGAAAAGTTGCCAAATATGTTGAAGGTGTCATTAATTTTATAGACAGCCCCTGTATTAAATAGGGTGGCGTTAAATTTGCGATCGCCTCCTTCGATCTGGCGCTCATTAAAAGTCGTATAATCATTGACGTTTAACCCGAGGCGTTCGTGACGTATCCCACCACTTAAAATGACGATATCGTCAATATTCCATTCCATTTGACCGAAAAAGCCAAGGCTGTTGAAAGTGTAAGGAGGGACGAAAGGACGCTCGGAGATTTTCCGGTAAACCCGGCGGCCACTTGCGTCAAATCTCTCCGGGTCGTACAGGTCGAAACGCTGTCTGCTATCTTCAGTAATATAGTCAGAACCCCAAGTTAATCGAAGATTTTCGGCACGGGATAAAGGAGTGGTGATCGCCAGTCTACCTCCTATCTGTTCGTTCTCGGCTCGCGAACGAGTAACACCGACAAACGGCCCAAAGAAGTCGGACGTGCGGTAATCTGAAGGAACACCTACATTGGAATTCGTTCGATAGTAGATTTGACTTTGAAGGGTGCTGCCAAAAAGGTTTTGGTTGGTGTAACTTAGGTTGATCTGTGTACTTTTATTTCCCGGTGTTTCCCCGTCAATATCCAAATCTCCGGTTCGGATGGCGCGGGCTTTTTGCCGTCCTTCCTGGTCGTCAACGCTAACGTCTGGGATCACATTAGGATCTTGGGTTTCGCGATAGTGATTGACCGTTAGTTGCAGCCGCTGGTTGGTGTCCAAATCTACCCCGACTTTGCCCATGACGTTGAAGAGCGTGCTGCTATCTCCGCCGATTTCAAACAAGGGAATGCGATCGCCTTTGGCATCGTAAAAAGCTCCACTTCTAGAGAGCGAGACAGTGCCGGTCATATCGAAATTGCCACTTCGGCCAGAAATCGTCTGCTGAGCGTTAAAGCCTAAAGCATCTCTTGTGTTTGTTAAAGGGCTACTGACGCCCACTTCAGTAACAGCAGTTAGCCTTTCCTCAGTTGGGCGACGAGTAATAATATTAATCACGCCACCTGTAGCCTGAGCGCCGTAGATTGCGGTAGACCCCCGCACTACTTCAACACGCTCGATCGCGCTGGGATCGATGTTTCTGAATTCTCTGCCAAAAGATTGAAGATTGGTCGTTTGTGGCACGCCGTCAATCAGAACGGAAACGTCGCGACCCCGCAAAGTTTGTCCATAAGTGGTCGTAGTTTGAGTGGGCGGCGCAAAACCGGGAACCTGATTTGCCAGAGCTTCCCCGACATTTCTCGATGGCCCTGTGTCCCGCTGAATTTCTTCTGAGTCTACCACCGTTATAGAGCGTGGCACGTTCGTCACTCTTTGTGAGGTTCGTGTTGCAGTGACGACGATTTCAATCGGGGATCTCCCCACCTGTGGCGTGCCAGGTGGCTGCGCTGTCGGCGGCAAGGGTTCTCCGGGTGTCCCAGGTGGCTGCGCTGTCGGCGGCAAGGGTTCTCCGGGCGTCCCAGGTGGCTGCGCTGTAGGCGGTAAGGGTTCTCCTGGTGTCCCAGGTGGCTGCGCTGTAGGCGGTAAGGGTTCTGCGGGTATCTCTACCGACTGCCCTGTCGGCGGCAAGGGTTCTCCGGGCGTACCTGGTGCCTGTGTTGTAGGAGCAGGTGCAGACGGGCGAGCAGTCATCTCCGAGGTGGGTTTTAAGCCCAGAATCAGACCTGCAGCGTTAGGAATCACCCGTGCCACTGGTTGACCCCTCTCGCCAACGACTTTGATTCGGATGCTGTTGTTATCTAAAGGAGTAACGGTGACAGAAGCAATTCCGGCAGCAGGCTTGTCTTGACGAAACTCATTTCCCCCCGGTAGTCGCAGTTGAGCGGTGATGACATCAACTTGTAAAGTTTCGCCAAAGCTGGCGCTGAAGACTTGCAGGGGTCTTCCATCTTCAGTGTCTAGGATGATTTCAATGCCTTCTGACGTGGGGTTGAGGCGAACGCCCGTCACCTGCGCGATGTTGGAAGCGCACGCGGGCCCAGCGACTAACGCCGACACGACTCCTGCCAGCCCAAGGCTATTTAATAATTTCTGCGATCTGTTCATTACTCTTGAATCAACAATTAATGGAACTTCGGATATGTGGTTTGCGTTGCTTGCACAACATGATTTGTGGCAGCGTTGCTGCTCTTCTGTGTCTCTTGAAACTGACCTGCCCAAGATCCGGCCCAGTTGTCGGGCGCAGTTCGATCCGATTCTCCCGTCGCTAGTGGCATTTGTCTGGGAATACAGGAGGCGCGTGAGGGCGAAAGCCTCATTCCGGTGGCGCTCTGGACGATCGACCACGGTTGGCACCGGACTCGGTTAAAGGAAGTAATCGCTGGGCGCTTAATGAGAAAGTGCCTTAATTAGATAACAGAGCACTTGCATCTGTCAAGAGTTAACTAATGAAAACTTTTTGCATTTTACGGATAGGGGGGTGTTACCCCTTACTCTAGTTACACACCACTTGCCTATTATGGTTTATGGTCAGGATCAGACAAACGATCGCCTAAAATGCTAGGGCAAAAGTTAGGAAAGATCATCATATAGGAAACGATAACAGTCAACAAATTGGCTGAAAAACTCTTGATAATTAATGTCATCTAGCCTAATATGCTTAAAGTCGATAGCCGTAAAGCCCCTGAAGCTGATATCGAAGCTGGCTGGGACTGAAATCGCCCCGGAGCCTGCAGCCGAACAGCCCGACAACAAAACGTGAAAACAAGCGCTCATACCCGGATTGAAGACTCAAACGCGCTGATGAGAGACTCGTAACGCCCGACAACTGTTCACAGAAAGTCTATGTGGAAAGAATTTGACCCAACTGGTTGGCGTACTGCAAACAAGATTTATTGGCGTTGCACAATTTGAGGATGATTCTTGTGGGGAGTAGGGGTTAGGCGTCCCGCCTGCTGTGAAAATACACGCCTTCGGGCTCATGGGCCCATCTCACAAAACAATCAAAATCATCCCGCAATTATGCAACGCCTTTTTAACTTCTTCCTTCTTCCTTCTTCCTTGTTCCTTCTGCTATAGTTTCTGGCGCGAACTCAGGTGAGCTTCAATTTCCGATCGCGATCGCCATACAGGGCGCAATTCCTTACGAGCAAAGAGCTGCCACCGATCGCCGGCGTGGGGCGAACCAGGTGGAGTGGCGTTGCCGTAACTGTTTAGCGCCATCGCTTTCACCGGAAGAGAGAACTCAATCGCAGCGACAAAAGAATCGCCCGCAACCGCTTGAAAGCGATCGTCTTTCCCTGGAGCGAACCATACTGAGCGAAATACACCCAAAGCACCGTCAGCTTCATTTGCAGCCAAATTCGCCTCCCCAGGCAATCGGAAGACTAAGGTTATTTTTGGAGCTGTCCCTGTTGCCAATTTCCCTCTACCTTCGTTCCATCTGCATATAGATAAGAACCTTGCCCGTGTTTTTGCCCGTTGAGGAATTCACCTTGATAGCGATCGCCATTGGCGTAAATGCAGGTACCTTTACCGTTGAACTGACCATCGCTAAATTCGCCTTCGCAGCGATCGCCATTCTTAAAAACGTAAACTCCTTTCCCGCTCATCTTACCCTTGACAAAAGTGCCTTTATAGCTATTTCCATTGGCGAACTCACGGACACCTTCACCACTAAATTCTCCATTGTCAAACGGCCCTTGATAACGTCCCCCTTCTTTAAAAGTAAACAACCCCTGACCTTGAGTGTTGCCCTTCACAAACTCTCCTTCATAGCGGTTGCCGTTCGGATATTCGCGAACCCCTTTACCGTGAAATTGCCCTTCACTAAATTGCCCCTCATAACGGCCTCCTTCAGCAAAGGTATAAATTCCCGGCCCGTGAGGCAAGTTATTCAGCAACTCTCCTTCGTAGCGGTTCTTATTAGCATATTGACAGACCCCTTTGCCGTTAACTTTTCCTTCTTTAATATCTCCTTCGCAACGAGTACCATTACTGAAGGTAAAAGCCCCTCGGCCGCTGGGAGAACCATTAGTAAAAGAGCCTTCGTAACGAATGCCGTTAGTTGAGGTAAAAGTGCCTGTACCGTCGAACTCACCGTTTTTAAAAGTACCTTCGTAGCGGTTGCCGTTAGCAAATTCGCGGACACCTTTACCGTTGAATTCACCCAAGGCAAATTCTCCTTGGTATCGACCTTCTTCTTTAAAGGTATAGATGCCTTGACCGTGAGGTTTGCCGTTGATAAATTGGCCTTCGTAGCGATCGCCGTTGGCATATTGACAGATGCCGGAACCGCTGAGTTTTCCCTCACTCAATTCTCCCTCGCAACGTCCGCCATCGGGTAAAGTAATTACTCCTGCCATTGCGCTGTGAGGGTTGGCAAACAACAAAGCCATTCCCAAGTTGGAACCAAGTAAGAGAGCGAGTCCAACTCGCGGAAGTTTACTTAATATTGCTGACGACATTCCCAAATTCATAATTCACAAAAAATTCAACTTTTAATTTTGCTATTCCTTGGACGGTGCTATAGAATTCCCAGCCAAATTGCTAGAGTTTCAAAAAAATCCCTACTTATCGAGCTGGAAGGTAATGGATGCTCTTTCTCCTTTAATGCCACTCTCTGATGAGGCAAGTTTCCATTTTTCTACTGCTTTAATCACTGCGCGATTCAAGTCGTTGTATTTGCTAGGAGTCGAAATCTTGATGTTGAATGGCTTACCGTTGGGGTCAATGTCAAACACGACTTCCACTTCGCCTTGCCGCCCTTCTTCTCTGGCTGCGCTCGGATATTCAGGTCTACCGCAGCTAATGCAAGTGTCGGGAAGCCGGCCGGAAGAGCCCGAAGGACTCCCCCCTCTTCCCGGATTTGTCGGTTTTGGCACTGGCCCGGAACCGCTGCCAAATGGCCCTGACGAACCTCCGCCGCCATTTCCACCTCCACCGGGTGATGAGTTCGACGCACTTCCGACCGGGCTTCCGCCTCCAGGGCCTCCACCTCCAGGGCTACCAGAGGTGGCGAGGTTTCCTAAACCTCCGCTCCCATTTCCAGAATTGCCACCGCCTCCTGGCCTGGTGGCCGTGACTGGCGAGCCAGCTGCAGGTGTTCGGGGCGATCGCCCCGAACCAGTCGCAAATGGATCTGACGAAGGTATGTTGCCATTTTCCCTGGCACCGGATGGTGAGTTCGGCGCACTTCCTCCGGGGCTACCAGAGGAGGAAGGGTTTGTGAGATCCCCGATCGCATTTCCAGAGTTACTACCGCCTCCTGGCCTAGTAGCTGTGACTGGTGAGCCAGCCGCGGGCGATCGCTGTAGGGGCCCGGAAGAAGGATTTAATGGCTCATCAGAAGGCTCCCCGCTACCCGCCGAAGCAGATGACGAGAGCGGGTTATTTTTTTCAGGGCTGTCGGAGGAGTTGGGATTTCCAGCATCTTTTGTAAAGTCTGTGGAACTTCCAGCACCCTTGGGGCGGGAGGCGGTAACGGGTGGTTCGCTTTTTGGAGGATCGGGCGAGGGGGTATCCGGTTCCTTGGCGATCGGGGTTTTAGGAGTTTCTGGGGAATTGAAATCCTGTTGAGGTGGGGGGGAAGGCTCGATGGGAGTTGGTGGCGAAGTTTCCGTTAAGGGCAGCTCTTTCTTAATCTCTGGTGGTGGCGTTACCGCTACGGGTGGCTCCTCTGGAATCGGCGGTGGCGTTACCGCTACCGGCTGCTCCTCTGGAATCGGCGGGGGCGTTGCCGCTACCGGCTGCTCCTTTGGAATCGGCGGTGGCGTTACCGCTACCGGAGGCTCATCTGGAATCGGCGGTGGCGTTGCCGCTACGGGTGGCTCCTCTGGAATCGGTGGTGGCGTTGCCGCTACCGGCTGCTCCTCTGGAATCGGCGGTGGCGTTACCGCTACCGGAGGCTCCTCTGCGGGAGTTGGCTCTGGTGGCGGTTCTGGTTTAAACGTCTCAGGCGGGGGAGATGCCTTTTCTGGAATAGTCGGCTCTGGCTCGGTTTCCTCTACTTTGGGCTCATCAAGCACAACAATTTCAATTGCATCCTCTGCAAATTCCGCAGGTTTGACCAACTTGAGGCTCAACGGCAGTGCGACACCGTGCAGTAAGGTTGAGGCTAACAGACTGATCGCCAGAACTTTTTTGAGAGCTTCTTCTTGTTGTTGTCTTTGCGTCGC
This sequence comes from Microcoleus sp. B13-B6, assembly GCF_036705405.1. Classification (NCBI taxonomy): domain Bacteria; kingdom Bacillati; phylum Cyanobacteriota; class Cyanophyceae; order Oscillatoriales; family Microcoleaceae; genus Microcoleus; species Microcoleus sp. B13-B6. The sequence continues at coordinate 77,280 of NZ_JAUBUJ010000005.1, read as the reverse complement.
CGAAACATTTGAAAAACTCATGCCTTATGAATCTCCTTGATGGATGGGTTGGCAACGTCCTCGCTGGCTCCCCGACATAACCCGAAACAAGCTACCAACTGCGGGTTGAGCTTGCTATCAATGATGAACTTACCCATCCTATAAGAAGACTGTCACCCTGTTCAAGACTCTTGCAATTAATTTTCATTATTAAACTGTAAGATAGCGACTAGACGCTATCAATCAGCATTTCCTTTGGGTGCACGTCGCTCTCGTGGGTGCTGTCAATGTTCTGATTCTGGCAGGGCTAGGTGCCAAAATGCCTGAACGGCAATACTCTCGCCCGTAATCAACCAACGAATTTCCACATTCTCAAGCTTTTCATAAATTTTAATTAATTAGCAAAACCAATTAAATTGATATATTTAATAAATAATGATTATCTTATAGGGTGGCTCATGACTTGACAAACCCTAAATTTTGTGGAAACCTAGTTGAGAATCTTTTGAATTATTGAAGGTTATTGTCAAGTCCTAACGCAAATATTTAGCAAAGAAGCACTGGCAGAACAATCTGTCGCGAGCTCGGTCGGGATCACAGTAGGAGCATTTTGGGTACAGACGAAGATAGTCACATACAGGTAGTGCGATCGCGCTTGCGATCGCGCTTGAGTAAAACAATTCGCAGCCTGAATCACTTGTGCCGACTTGACGCAGAAACTCTACCAGCCTTCTCACGGGCTAATTGCACCATTAGGCAGCTTGCGATCACTCAACAGAGCTAGCGAGAGTACAAAGCAATGGATAGTTTCATTTACATTTTTCGCGCCGCAGGCATTGTTGCTTGGCCGCTGTTTGCCTCGTCAATCGCAGCAGTCGCGCTGATCGTAGAGCGTCTTGCCTTTTGGTTTAGGGTAAATAGGCGGCAGCGGCGAGTGGTGCGAGAAGTGCTACAGCTTTACAGTCAAAACCCCGATTCCGCCATCAAAAAGTTACAAGTAAACGGCGATTTGCCCCTAGCCCGGATTTTTTTAGAAGCTTTAGAATTAGACTCGCCCAACATCGAAGAATTTCGTTTGGCCCTAGAGAGTGGCGCTCAGGCAGAAATCCCCATCCTGAAGCGATTCAATACAATATTTGACACCATTATCAGCCTTTCCCCACTATTTGGGTTGCTCGGAACAGTTTTGGGGTTAATTACCACGTTTTCCTCCCTCAAACTGGGGAATGCCACGGGCACCAATGCCACAGGCGTTACTTCTGGGATTAGCGAAGCCCTCGTTTCTACGGCAATAGGGTTAGTTGTGGCAATCTTTACGCTCTTATTTGCCAATATGTTTCGCGGGTTTTACTTACAGCAGATTGCTTTTATTCAGGAAGCTGGAGGCCAGTTAGAGCTATTGTACCGTCACCGCTACGAAAAATTACCAAGAGAATCTAATTATGCGCCTACCCGATGAACCTGATAGTATTCCCCAGATTAACATCGTGCCAATGATTGATGTGGTCTTCGCGATATTGACGTTTTTAATTGTTTCCTCTCTGTCTTTATCCAAATCCGAGGGTTTGCCCGTAAATTTACCGAAAGCCTCAACCTCTCAAGTTCAGGACTCGCCTGCTAAAATTACCGTCACCATTGATGATCGGGGAAAATTAATGGTTGATAAAAAGTTAGTCAACTTAGAGCAGATTGAGAGTACAGTGCGACAGGTAATGGGGTCAAATCCGAACTCATTAATTGTGCTGAATGCGGATAAAAACGTCAATCACGGAAATGTGGTGGAAGTTATGGATCGATTACGCCGAATTAAGGGAGCTAAGTTAGGGATTGCTACCGCAAAGTAGAGAGCTAATATAATTCCTAATTTGTAATCCCTCATACTTTTAAAGTGAAATTCCTCGGTGCAAATGTACTCAAAAAGCTGGCTGGGTGACTCCCGGCGGCGAATTTGCGGGGCTGTCAACCAAGCTTGTTGAAACCTAATCACTGGCTGTCCACTTTATTCTCAATGACTGGTTGAACCTGTGGCGGCACATTATACGGAATCCGGCTTTCAAAAGTCTGAAACAAATTAGTCAGAGGTTAACCAATGATAGTTGGTTAGATTCCGAATTTCTACCTGCATATTCTCCTGGAGAAACCGACATCGTTCAATTAATATTGTTGGGAGTTCATCTATAGTTTCAACACAAGTATTAGCCAACGGTTCATCCACCAATTTCCATAACCGATCGGCTGGTTGTAACTCTGGAGAATAGAGAGGAAGATGTTCCACCAATACGCTTGGGTTAGTGCTAAAAAAACCGATCGTGCGTAGGTTGGGTTGAAAAACGAACCCTCGGTTTCACTCCGCCCAACATTTGCGTTACAATTTTCCACGGGCCCAAGCGTATTGAGTTAGAACTAGATTTTTGAGTTTTTATAGATTAAAAAGATATGAATCATGCCCGTAAGGTCAATTTTGAGAGTCCTCCAACTGGTTGATGTGCTCCTGACACAGAATTCAGGGTATTTTTACTGACTATTATCTTGGGCTAAGGACTCTCAAGAGGCACCGCAACTGCGTGTGTGCGAGTTGGGGGTGCGGAATGTGGGTTAGATGCTAGTGCAAGTCTGGGATGTACTGCTGTGTGCAAATTGGTTGATGTCCAACATATCAATGTAGCCGTTTATCTCATTTCTCCCAATCTTATCTACTCCTCTAGGTGCGATCGAGTTCTTGCAACCCTGACACCAGATTGCCCAGTTCCATGACCAAAAGAATGGGATACAAGCCCCGTCCTTATAGGACGGCTTTAATTCTATAAATTCTGGAATTAACGTCAAATATATGGTAGTATAAGACAGCAGCCTGCCCAGGTCGAACCATGCTAGTTTTTGAGTTCAAAGCCTACGGGAAAAAGCAACAATACGACAAGATCGATGAAGCTATTCGCACGGGGCAATTTATTCGGAATAAATGCCTGCGGTACTGGATGGACAATCGCGGTGTCGGCAGAAAAGAACTGTATAAATATTGCACTCAATTGCGAGCAGAGTTTGGCCTTGTCAAAGACTTGTACAGTCATGCTTGTCAAGCTGCTGTTGAAAATGCCCAACGCGCGATCGATCGGTTTTTCGACAACTGTAAAAACAAAAAGCCGGGTAAAAAGGGCTATCCGCAGTTCAAGAAAAACAGTCGCTCGATCGAGTACAAGGTTGGTGGCTGGAAACTTTCATCAGACCGGAAACGCATTAACTTTACTGATAAGAAAGGTATCGGGATGCTGAAATTAAAAGGCAGTCGAGACTTGCATTTTTATCAGATAGAGCAAATTAAAAGGGTACGGATTGTCCGACGTAGTGATGGGTATTACGTGCAATTCTGTGTCGATGCTCCTCGGAGCGCTCTCAAAGATTGCAAGTCATCCAATCGTGCGGTAGGAATTGATGTCGGAATTAAATACTTTTTGGCTGATAGTGAGGGAGGGATAGTCGAAAATCCTAAATTTTATCGCAAATCAGAAAAGCAATTAAACCGCGCCAACCGGAAAAAGTCCAAAAAGTTCAAAAAGGGTAAACCGCAATCTAATAACTACAAGAAGGCCAAAAATCGGTATGCTCGGAAACATCTAAGAGTAAGTAGGCAGCGAGAAGAGTTTGTCACTCTTAGTGGCACTCCGTTACGTCCAATCTAACGATTTGGTCGCCTATGAAGACTTAAATGTTCAGGGCATGGTAAAGAACCGAAAACTGTCTAAGTCGATTAGTGATGCCGCTTGGTCTAAGTTTCGGACGTGGTTGGATTATTTTGGGAGCGTCTACGGAACAAAAACCGTAGCTGTATCGCCCCACAATACCAGTCAGAATTGCTCGAATTGTGGCAAAAAAGTCAGTAAGTCTCTATCAACTAGAACGCACATTTGTCCGCATTGCGGGTATTCGGCAGATCGAGACACCAACGCAGCAATTAACATCTTGAAACGCGCCCAAAATACGGCGGGGCACGCCGAAATTAACGCTTGGGGAGAGATGCCCTCTAGTTTAGTTGGGGAAACCCTGCTAGGTTATGGCGACTCATTGAACCAAGAATCCCCGTCCTTATAGGATGGGGAGTGTCAAGTAAGCACCCCTAATCTTCGTTTTGTTGCTAAAACTCACCTTGGCATCGCTAAATACAACTACTGGAGTGACCTTGGTTAACTTCTTAGCTTTTTTGATGGCCGTAGCTTGGTTGGCAATCTGTGCCAGAAAATCTTTCTTAAAATCTATCAATTTCCCGTAAGATTGACGCTTGAGCACATCCCCATCCAACAGAACTACGGTTGAGTGAGACTTCACATCGGGAGCATCTCACCTTTGCAGCCCTCCGCTAGAAATTGGAGTTTTGAGGCAGGAGGCAGGAGGCAGGAGGCAGAAGGAAAGAGGCAGAAGGAAGGAGCCAGAAGGAAGGAGCCAGAAGAAGTATTTTTACAAATATGAGATGCTCCCCTTCACATCAAGGATAAAATTGACTCCTTTAGGCGATCGCAGCCACACATCGATATCGCCTACTTCCGGCAATCTTAAGTTGTACTCAGCTATCCATCCAGATTGGATTAGGGACTTCAAAACTTGCTGAATCTTTTCTTCACCACAGGCCCCTTGGTCAAATCTCTGAGACGACTTCCAAAACGTTTTCCCGTCCTCAATCAACGGAAGGGCGATTAATGCCCCTATCAAAATAGCCGCGACCAAAAATAAAAATAAAGGAGCAAAAGGTGCTACCGCGTATACCAGCAGTGGCAACAACACCAACCCTGTTGCGGCACCTTACCTGTATAAGGCTTTGGTACGAAGCTCTTTAGCATGGCGACGCAATGATTTTCCAGCATTTTCGTTATATTGCGGCTGCATAAATGCACCTATGCACTTATAGTTAACAATGAGAAAAGGTCGAATTATTTTTCTTCCTAATGACTAATGACTAATGACTAATAACTAATGACTAATAACTAATGACTAATGACTAATGACTAATGACAAAAAATTATGAGTCCCGAGTTTTGGATTCCAAGTTTATCAAAAAACTCAAACCTCAAAACTCAAGACTCAAAACTCTCTCAGCCTAAAAGCCGATCGATTCAGTCGATCGCCCGACACAAATAATCGCATCAGGGCAGCATCAATTACCGGCGACGGGGAACCATCGTCTCGATATTGATATTAGCCAGAGCCACGCGCTGCGGCGGAGTAGTAGGAATGGGCATATTGCGCGCCATACCCAAATAGTTGGACGGATCGCCAGCCTTCGCCTGCTGTTCTTGAGGAACAAAACGGCGGACACTGGTTTGCCAGATGATTTGCGGGAAGCCAAGCTGCGAACGGTGGTACTCACCGTAGCGGGGCGTCTTCAAGTTGAAAGGAGTGTCCCCTCCAACTCGCTGAGGCAAAATTCGGCGCTGCTGGTAAGGTATTGTGTCATAGCCGAACTTTTCCAGGTACTCTTCGCTATTGACCAACTCGTCAATAAAGCCTTGAGGCCCCTTATTGGCTACCACGATCGACCAAGCAATCTTTTCGCGCTCGCTGTACACATCCCGGCCCAAAATGCGCTGCACGCACATTTCCACAAACCGGTAATTGCTGTTAGTTTGATAATTCCGCTCCAAGAAAGGAGAAGAAGTCGCCAAACCGCGAATAAAGTCCCGCACAGTAATTTGGCCGAACTTGAGTTGCGACTCCAAAGACTTTTGGCGGTTGCTCTTGAGGATTTGGTGTTCGCTGTAAATCTGGCGATATCCAGCCCAAATCAAATTTTCCATGTCTCCAGACGAGAGCACATTTTCAGTTGTGAAAATTCTCGGCTGCTCGTCGCCGCCTACTTCAAAACCCGCAACGCGCTGGTTTTGGCTCTTGGGGGCGTAGCTTAATAAAGGAAGCGCCACGTTAAAATCTCCGTTATCTCAAATTTCAGAAATAGTTGACACCGTGAGCTGCCAGCATAACGGATACAACTAACCAACATACAGATTAGGGGATTCCCGCAATCTAAATCTGATTTTCCTGAATTTTTGCAACAATCTGTAACATTTGTTGACTGTTGTCAGTTGTCAGTGGGCAGTGGGCAGTGGGCAGTGGGCAGTGGGCAGTGGGCAGTGGGCAGTGGGCAGTGGGCAGTCAGCAGTCAACAGTCCACAGTCAACATCCAACAGCCAAATTACCAACCCAGAGCCGAATAAAACTCGCTGGCGGCCACTTGATCTGCTGCCGCTTCTGATGTTGCATCCGAGTCTGGTTGCACCCGAATTTCGGTACAAAAAGTCGATGTGCTGAAACCGCCAAAGCGCTTTACGGTACTCGTCCGCATCCGCACGTTCGGATTAGCAAACCAGAAACGCTCGATCGAACTCATCGTCTCGTATTCCGTAATCAGCAGCAGCCCATCCTCGTCATCCATCTCAAAACGGCCAGCCACCGGCACAATTTCCGCATAGCCGCGTTCCCGCAACATCAAACCCTGCCGGGGATTTTCAGGATCGGGGACGATCGCGAACACCGTAGACCCTTTATGATTCTCATCATCCTTATCCCACGCCATCGAGCCGTGCCAAGTCACAAAAGCCCCCCCAGCAGCCCGGCTCGGATCAACTTCGTGCATCTTGCAAATATCGGCCACTCGCGCGTCATCCGCACCCAGCGCCGTTACCTGAATATTTGAATCCCCAATCTCCGCTTGGCGGAAAGCGAGGTGGTGAGTGCTGCGCTGAGAACGCCACTCCCCAGCACTGCTTTGAAAAAACTCCATTGCATCCATACGAACTAGCTCCTTTGGCTTAGGCTTCCCTGTCTTTACGCCTTTTTATGATAAGGCTCCCCCCACTTTGATGTACTTTTGCGACACAAATTAGTTTCAAAATGTCTACTTTGGACATATTGTCAAGGGAATGTTATGATAGTTTACAATGTAGGAGACACAACAAATCCTGCGAAACGTCATTGCGATCAATTTCGCATTAATCTCAGCAAACTGGAGGAGCGATTTATGGATATGCCTACAACCAGCCTCAGCATGGAACAGCAGTTCAAACTTCAAGTGCTGCGCGAAGAAGTCAAAAGGTTAAGCCAAGACCAAGCTCAGGAATACTTGCTCGAAGTTATGCGGCAAAGTATGGTTAAAGAAAACCTGTTCAAGCATTGGATGAAGAATATTTGACACTCCCCGCGCTGAAGCTGCGGGGATTCTTAAGACCATAATTTAAGTCTTAAAGGCGCTGACAAAGCACCCCTACCGATTCCGCTTAGATCGAGTCCAAGCATTATCGCTACTTTTCTACCAATGTTCCCACAACCATTGCAATCTGCATTAATCAACCAACCTTGAGCTGTTCTGTACAAACCACGCTTAACTCGTTTGCCAGTTGGAAGCCACCCTTCGGGTTTTTCGCCGAATGTAGGTAGCGAATCATTATCAACAAACGACGCTTTGGATGAATAAGATTCTTCCGTTTCCACAAATTTCAATCCGTACTGCTCACAAAGTTGAGCAATTCTATCTTTTAATCGGCCCGTAGGGATTTGCACAAACTTTTGATTAGTTGTGTTTCCCATATTGGCAGATTTTTTTTGTCCCTTATTCCAGCCGAATACAATCGTTCCTATCCGATTTTTTAAGCTGTGGTTTATTACCTTCCTTGCTGCCTTGTTGACGGCATCTCGCATTTGGCGGTTACGTTTCTCTGTTAAGCAGGCAAGTCTTTTAGACCAGAATTCATTAGCTTTTCCCTTCATCAGAAATGCCACCCGTTTGTTGTATCCCTGATTGAGCGATTTTAAATGCCTGCCATCAACAATAAAACTTGTACCGACATTGCTCACGCAAGTTAGCCAGTTATCTACGCCGTGGTCAATCATTAAGCACTTAGTCGGGTCTATATCTGCCTGTATTTGGTTTACTTTGTAGACCAATTCTAGGTAGAAACAGCCGTTACGAGGAAGAATGCGATACTCTCGAATCGACTTAAAATCAAGATTAGAGGGTATCGGTAAAAAGAACGCATCTAAGCCGAACCACGCTTTAACCTTGCTTCCAAGGGGGAATCTCAACATTCCATCTTTGAGTTTTACCGACCTACCTGTAAATGTCACAAGTGCCCTTCCGCCTTGACGATATTTTGGTAGTTTCGGGCGTTCCGTAATTACCCCACTTTTAAAAGCTCTTAGTAATCCCATAAATGACTTAAAAGACTCTGCTACGCCCGTCAATATTTGTTGGGCAGTATCAGAGTAGAACGCTTGATAGTGTCGGTTCCGATTTTCAGTCCCCAAAACTTTGTGCAACTGAGCACGGCTTGGGATTTTACCAGTTTTAAAGTATAGCTGGCGGCCATAGTAAGTTCCGCAATTAGAAAGCTTGGCAGCTTCGGAACACAGGTATTCAAGAATAGCTTGAACATCTGAATCAGCCCGAATTACATTTTGTTGACAGCCAAACATGAGTAGTCCTCCTTGTTGTAATATAATACAGCAAAACACCGGAAAAGAGCGTGAACAAACGTTGAGATTTTTTAGAGGCAGGAATCTAAATTGGCACTCGTTGAAGATCGCTGCAAATCTGTAGATAGAACTAAAACTGATGTATTTATAGTCAATCAGGAGCCTCAAGGTTAAGGAAAAGCCGTCCTGAAAGGACGGGGCTTCAGCCCTCCGCTACGCTCCGCCCAGTTTTTTGGTGAACTCTTCGAGCATTTCTTCACAAAAATCAGCGGCTTGTATCTGCAAAAAATGCGATCGAGCTATTAAACATAAAACCCAGAATCCCGCCTTCTCCAAGAAAGCGGGATTCTAAATTCAGAAAAGTTTTACGAGGTTTTTTTTGTCGCTACCAGACTCAGTAAATTAAATGTTTTTAGTCTCTTAAAGAGGGACGATAGTTTTTGTAGCGACACGTTTCAACCTGTCGGGGACTCAACCAAAACGGCCACTCACATAATCTAAAGTAGACTCTTCCTTCGGAGTTTGGAAAATTACCTCAGTCTTGTCACACTCCACAAGATAGCCAAACCGCTTCCCATCGTCAGAAAGTTTAGCATTGAAAAAAGCTGTGAGGTCAGAAACCCGAGAAGCCTGCTGCATATTGTGAGTAACGATCACAATCGTATACTTCTCCTTGAGTTCCCGCATCAACTCCTCAATCTTAATCGTAGAAATCGGGTCAAGAGAAGCGCAAGGTTCATCCATTAACACTACATCAGGATTAATCGCGATCGCCCTAGCAATACACAAACGCTGCTGCTGGCCACCCGAAAGAGAAAAACCGCTTTGCTTCAACTTATCCTTCACCTCATCCCACAAATAAGCTTGGCTGAGCGATTTTTCCACCAGCTCATCCATATCCCCCTTATAATTGTTCACCCTCGCACCGTAAGCAATATTGTCATAAATCGACTTCGGGAAAGGATTCGGCTTTTGAAACACCATCCCAATCTTGCGGCGCACCTCCACAGCATCAATATCAGGATCGTAAAGATTTTGACCCTTGTAATCAATTCTACCCTCTAAACGAAAACCGTTAACTAAATCGTTGAGGCGGTTAAAACATCGCAGAATTGTACTTTTACCGCAGCCAGACGGCCCAATCAAGGCAGTAATGCGATTTTTAGGAATTTCCATTGAAACATTTTTAACCGCGTGAAAAGCGCCGTAAAAAATATTGATATTCTCTGTCCGCAAAACTGTTTCCGTTTGCTTGTCTAAATCCATCATCATACAGGTAACAATCCTCTCAAATTTTACTCAAAACCTGGGTTACATTCGGCCTTCACCATAAGTGCATGAATGCCTTTTTAAAACTCACCCTTTAATACACTTTTTTGTGAGTAGCCCAGCGAGAAAGAATACTCGTCAGCAAAACCATAAACACCAAAATCAAAGATGCAGCCCAAGCCAATTCTTTCTGTGCCTTAAAAGGAACCGTTGCAAAGTTGTACACCAAAACCGAAAGACTCGGAGTTGGCTTATCAAATCCTGCCGGCCAAAAAGGCGAATTCAGCGCCGTGAAAATCAAAGGAGCAGTTTCTCCAGCAGCGCGAGCAATTGCCAGCGTCACACCCGTTAAAATAGCCGGAATTGCCGCAGGCAAAACCACCTGCAACACCGTTTGATAATTAGAAGCACCCACACCAACCGACGCCCATCTAATATCTTGCGGGACGATTTGTAGAGCTTCGTCAGTAGTCCGCACAATCGTCGGCAACATCAGCACGGCCAGCGCCGCGCCCCCTGCAATTGCCGAAAAACCTCCCATATTTACCACGAACAAACCGTAGGCAAATACCCCTGCAATAATCGAAGGAACGCCGCTGAGGACATTAGTAGCAAAGCGTACCCAGCGAGCTACTTGGCCGCTGCTGAATTCCGACAAATAAACGGCGGCCAATACGCCAAAAGGAACAGCAATTAAAGAAGCAATTCCCACCGTCATCAATGTACCGAGAATTGCATTAGCAATACCGCCTCCCGATAGTCCGGGCGGCGGTGGCAGCTTGGTAAACAAGTCTAAATTCAGGCGATTGAAACCTTGTACGGTGACATAGGAAAGAACTGCAAACAAAGGCAGCAGAGTGATGGCCAGACTAGCTCCAGCCAATACAGTCATCCCCAGACTAAACAGCGCTTGCGGGCTGTTTTTAACCTTCTTTAAACTGCCTGTTTTCGATACCAAAGGATTCTCATCGGAGACGCTATTTGACATAAACTAAAAATATGTAGGAAATGGCGGCAAACTTCTAGTTGTACTTCGCTCTTACTTGAGAAACAATCCACTCTGCCAAAATATTAACAATCAGTGTCATAATAAACAGAATTAGCCCAGTGTACATCAGAGCTGCTACTTGCAACCCGGAGGCTTCCGCAAACTGATTTGCCATCAGAGAAGCAATTGTATTTGCCGGAGCTAGCACAGAAAGACTTAACTGATTGGAATTGCCAATTAACAGAGTCGCAGCCATTGTTTCTCCCATCGCGCGACCGAGCCCAAGCATAATTCCGCCGACAATGCCGGAAAAAGCCGCCGGTACGAGTACCCTAAAAATCGTTGTCCACCGAGTAGCCCCTAAACCTAGAGATGCTTGTCGCAAATCGGGCGGGAGACTTGCCAAAGAGTCGCGGGAGATAGCAGTAATAATGGGCAAAGTCATGATTCCCAAAATTACTCCTGCTGGTAACATTCCCGGCCCAACTGGCGAGGTGCTAAAAATCGGCAGCCATCCGAAAGTGCCGTTGAGAAACTTGCCGAGAGTGGTAATCAGGGGAATCAATACAGCAATTCCCCACAAACCGTAGACTACGCTGGGAATGGCAGCTAAAAGTTCTACTAAAAAAACCAAAGCTGTGCGGACTGGCAGCGGCAAAAAATCTTCACTCAAGAAGATGGCAGTCCCTACTCCTAATGGTACAGCAATTAGGAGCGCGATCGCCGAACTGACGATCGTCCCGTAAATCATCGGCAGTGCACCGTACTCTTCTTTAACCGGATTCCAGCTACTGCCAAATAGAAATCCCAAACCGTACTCTTGAATCGCCGGTAAAGCCCTGTAACCAACGGTGAGGGCGATTACCAGCAAAATTACACCAACTCCTATTCCCAAAATCCGCGTCAGCCAGATAAAGCCTTGATCTAAGGATTTTTCTGCCCCAGAGCGCGATCGGCTCTGTGATGGAGCGCTGTTATTATCTGAAATCATAGAAAAAAAAACCAAATATATAGTAGCGGAAAATAGCCTGTTTCGGAAAAAGCTAGAAGGAAGCAGAAAGAAAGACGATAAATAAAATCAAAGAGGGGCGGGTTTATTAATCCCCTGACTTTTCAACAAATATTTCTGGTAAAACCCGCCCCTACAGAAATATCTCTCTTTTTTTCTTCCTTCTTCCCTCTTTCTTCTTCCGTCTTCCTTCTTCCTTCTTCCCTCTTCCTTCTTCCTTCAATTACTATTTGGCAACCTCAATCTTGTAGTCTGGGCTGATGCCGTCAGCGGCCGCGGCTACTTTTTCTTTAACGTTTTGGGGCAGAGGAACGTAGCCCAATTCGGAACTAACTTTTTGACCTTCATTCAAGCCGTATTCAACCATTGCCTCGATGGTTTTGGCTTTGTTGGGGTCAGTAACTGTTTTGGGGACTAGCATCCAAGTGTAGGTGACAATTGGATAGGATTGAGCGCCTTCGGGGTCTTCGATAAATGCTCGCAGGTTTTCCGGCAGCGGCACAGTCGCTAAAGCTTGAGAAGCTGACTCGTCGTTAGGTACTACAAATGTGCCTGCTTTGTTTTCCAAAGATGCAAATTTGAGATTGTTGTTTTTGGCGTAGCCGTATTCTACGTAGCCGATGCTGCCGACGGTTTGCAGGAGTTGGGCTGTGACGCCTTCGTTGCCTTTTGCGCCTACGCCTACGGGCCACTGTACTGTTTTGCCGTCGCCTACTGCACTTTTCCAGTCGGGGCTGATGGCACTCAGGTGTTTGGTGAAGACGGCGGTGGTACCGCTACCGTCGGAACGGTGGACGATGGTGATGGCTTGGTCTGGCAATTTAGCGCCCGGGTTTGCCGCTGCAATTTTGGGATCGTTCCAGTTGGTAATTTTACCGGCGAAGATATCTGTGTAAACGTCTCTCGGCAGTTTCAGTGGTTCGGTTAAGTCTGGCAGGTTGTAGCCCAGGACGATGCTGCCGGCTGTCATGGGCAGCAGTATCACGCCTTTGTCTGCTGGAACTTTGGCGATTTCGTCGTCTTTCATGCCGGTGTCGCTGGCCCCAAAGTCTACTGTGCCTTTGGTAAATTGTTCGACTCCGGCCCCGCTGCCTACTGATTGATAGTTAATTTGTACTTTGGGGTTGATTTTGTTGAAGTCTTGAAACCAACGCTGGTACAGGGGGGCGGGGAATGAGGCGCCGGCTGCGGTGATGGCTACGTCTGAGGCTAGGGCGAGTTTGGTGTTTTCCGCTGTGCCCGTGGCTGCAACGGGGGATGCGCCGGGGGATGCTGCGGTGTCGCCGCCGGGGCTGGGGCTGGTGCTCGTGTTTGGGCTGTCACTGCGGCAAGCTGCTACACTGAGGGCGATCGCCATTACGGTAATTGCTGTAGTCAGACGCTTTGGATTAATCAAGTTGAGACGAAAAAGCATAGGTATAAAAAATCTGCGATCGTTATATGGGTGTCCCGCATCAGCATAGCGCGCAAAAGTAAAGGTTAGGTTAAGAATCTTTACACTTAATGGCAATTTAATATTAATTAATATTATTAATGTTATATATGAGCTTGACAAGTGTCAACATATAAGGTATATGGCAGAAACCGAGCTACGGAAACAAGCAGTCGATCGCCCGTTAGCGAAGCCCTCGAAGAGGATCGCGAAAAATTCCCTATTAAATTATCACAAGATCGAGGCTTGAGAATCAGAAAACAATACAATGGTGGTTATTTTGATAGTAGTGCTATTATTAAGAATTTAAAAGCTGCGGGCATGGAAGCTTGCATCTGACAAATACATTCTGAGGAATGCCGTTTGATGATATAGCAACCGCCCTGACGGTTAGGACGTTCTTAATTGCACAAACATAAACGGTCGATTGCAACTTCGGTCTTCCTTCTTTCTTCTGCTATAATGCCTGCTCCTATTGAATTAATCTGGGCTGTTATTGGTTTGCTCCTGACGATAGGAGGCACTTTTTTGCCTGCATCTGTCACAATTCCGATTGGGTTGTGGGACGATCGAGGACTTCAGGCGTACTCTTTAGGTGTTACCTATCAAATTGGAGCCGTTTTGCTAGTAGGCTGCATGGGGGGGAAAAATGCTGCGGCTCTCTCGCAAATTGCCTATTTGGCATTAGGATTAACTTTGTGGCCAGTTTTTTCTCAAGGCGGCGGCATCGGCTATCTCAAAGAAGCGAGTTTTGGGTATTTGCTGGGTTTTGTGCCTGGTGCTTGGGTGTGCGGCTGGGTGGCTTTTAAGGTGGCTTCGCGGCTGGAATCTATGGCTTTTAGCTGTTTGTGCGGTTTGTTCACTGTTCACGCGATCGGCTTAATTTATCTAATTTTTACTTACTTGCTGCCTCCGGCAAAAACAACACCTTTATTCGATGAGATTCTTAAATATTCGGTTTATCCCCTGCCGGGACAATTGGCGGTAGTTTGTGCGATCGCAGTGCTGTCATTTACTTTGCGCCGCTTGATGTTTTATTGATTGCGAAGGAAGTTCGGCAACGGATTATGTAACGGATGTAACGGATGTAACGGATGTAACGGATGTAACGGATGTCAGGAAGAAGAAAGAAGGAAGAAGGAAGGAAGAGGGAAGAGGGAAGAGGGAAGAAGGAAGAGGGAAGGAGGAAGAGGTAACAGGTAATTGTGCAAAATAAGGTTATACTATACATTGCCAAACGGGAGAGTCATCTCGCTGCGGCTGGGATTGCTTTTATCCACTGCATTTTGCTCGCAATGACAAGTGAGATTGGAGTAAATTCTCTCATGTCCGATGCCCCATTTTCTATTGCTTAATTCATGCGTTTTAAAAGAAATCCCTTGTTCTGGGTTGCTGCTGTTATCAGTTTAGTTTTAGACCACCTGGCTAAGTTTTGGGTGGTGCAAAATTTTGAATTGACGGTTCCTCCGCAAACGCAGCCACTGTTACCTGGGGTGTTTCACTTCACTTATGTTGTTAATACCGGTGCGGCTTTTAGTCTGTTCAGCAATGGCGGGGCGATTTGGTTGCGCTGGCTGTCTTTGGCCGTTAGTGTCGGATTGATGGTACTAGCTTGGTTCGGGCCGCGAATTAACCGCTGGGAACAAGCTGGCTACGGTTTGATTTTGGGGGGAGCACTGGGGAACGGGATCGATCGATTTGTTTCGGGCCACGTTGTAGATTTTATCGATTTTCGGATAATTCGGTTCCCGGTATTTAATCTGGCCGATGTGTTTATTAATGCTGGGATTATCTGTTTGCTGATTGCAACTTTTCACAGTCCACCGCCGCCGAGAAGGCAAGACGATGGCGATTCTATTTCAGAGTAAATTTGAAGAAGCAATAAGGAAGTTCGCCAACCGATTCGCTTTCTTCGGATGTAACGGATGTAACAGCTAACTAACTGTAGGCTGCGTCAGGGGGGAGATTCTTAGTTTGTGGTCGCCACATTCAACCCTGACGCACCCTACAATGACTTTGGAAATGGCTTAAAATGAGATAAGAACAGACCTATTGTTAAAACTAAATTTGCCCGTGAATCCTAATCCATTTGCTCAAGAACGCTTACTATTTGCCCCAGCAACCCCCGATGCTGATGCTATCCCGACTATTTTTGCTTTTCCCAACGAGTACACGGTGGGTATTACCAGTCTCGGCTATCAGATAGTGTGGGCAACTTTGGCTGTGCGATCGGATATTGAAGTGGGCCGTTTATTTACTGATATCCGCGAACAACTTCCCCGACATCCAGAATTACTGGGATTTTCGCTTTCTTGGGAACTAGACTATGTAAATATTCTAAATTTATTGGAATCTCTCGAAATTCCGATTTGGGCTTCTAAACGAACTGATAATCATCCGATAGTATTCGGCGGGGGCCCGGTTTTTACTGCTAATCCAGAACCTTTTGCCGATTTTTTTGATGTGATTTTGCTGGGAGATGGCGAACATCTCATTGATAATTTTATTGATGCTTATAAAGAAGTCCGTACCGCCGACAGACAAACTAAATTGCGGCATTTAGCCCAAGTTCCGGGAGTTTACGTCCCCAGTTTGTACGAAGTAACTTATCTGGATGCGGCTGAGGGTATTAAATCGATTCAGCCTGTCGATTCGGGAATTCCCAGTATGGTTGAAAAACAGACTTATCGCGGCAATACTTTATCTGCTTCCACTGTGGTGACAGAAAAAGCGGCTTGGGAAAATATTTACATGGTGGAAGTGGTTCGGAGTTGTCCAGAAATGTGCCGTTTTTGTTTGGCAAGTTATCTGACTTTGCCGTTTAGAACTGCGAGTTTGGAGGCTTCGCTAATTCCGGCGATCGATCGCGGCTTAGCTGTGACTAATCGTTTGGGTTTGTTGGGTGCTTCGGTGACTCAGCACCCGGAATTTGAAGCGTTGCTGGATCATTTGAATCATCCGAAATACGACGGCGTGCGGCTGAGTCTTTCTTCGGTAAGGACGAATACGGTGACAGTTAAGCTAGCAGAAATATTGACAAACAGAGACAGCAAATCTGTGACAATTGCGGTGGAAAGCGGGAGCGATCGCATCCGCAAAATCGTTAACAAAAAACTCACAAATGACGAAATTATCCAAGCGGCGAGCAATGCTAAGGCTGGCGGCTTAAAGGGAATTAAACTTTACGGTATGGCGGGAATTCCCGGCGAAGAAATGGAGGATTTAGAGGAAACGGTGGCGATGATGCGGGCGATTAGAAAAGCTGTTCCCGGTTTGCGGTTGACTCTGGGATGCAGCACTTTTGTCCCGAAATCTCACACTCCTTTTCAGTGGTTTGGAGTGAATAAAGATGCGGAGAAGAGGCTGAAGTTTTTAGATAAAGAATTGCGGAAGTTAGGTTTAGAATTTAGACCTGAAAGCTATAATTGGTCGGTGATTCAGGGTTTGTTGTCAAAGGGCGATCGGCGGTTGTCTCGGCTGTTGGAATTAGTTCGGCATTACGGCGATACTTTGGGCAGTTATCGGCGGGCTTTTAAGGAGTTGCGGGGACAGTTGCCTGATATGGATTTTTATGTTTTTCAAGAGTGGGAATTGGATCAGGTTTTGCCTTGGATTCATTTAAAAGGGCCGCTACCGGAGGCGACTTTGAAGAAGCATTTGGCTGAGGCGATGAGTCATACAACACGACAGCCAAATCAAGAATGTGAGAATTCACTAAGTCCCGTTTAGTAAAAAGGAGAACTGGAAAAATGACGACGGGTTTAAAAACTCCTAGTAGCTACTATATGGAGATCATCACAACTTTTCCACCGCGTCCAATTACTTGTGAAGCTGAGTTAATCGCTACACAAAATCGGATTGATTCTATTGTGAGTCGGAGCCATCTCACGCAGGACGATCGAGATTACTTAAACGTGTTGGGTACTCTTGTTTATGATTACGAACAAAAACATGAGCCAATGCCAGTCTTGAAAGGTATCGCACTACTCAAAGCATTGATGGTTGAAGACAATATTCAAGAAAAAGATTTGGTTGATATTTTTGAATCCGAGTCTTGGGTATCTGAGGTGATGAATGGAAAGCGGGAACTGACGGCGAGTCAAATTCAAAAGTTAGCTAAGTTTTTCCATCTTTCCCCTGTAGCATTTCTTGAGTATAATTAATTGCCAGGATACTGGGATGAGTGACGCACTATAATATAATTATGCCCGAAGTCCAACCGAAAGAAATTCAGCGTTATACTACGCCAGACAACAGAGTGCCTTTCGATCAGTGGTTTGATTCACTGAGAGATATAAATGCTCAAGCCAAGATTATATCTAGGCTTAACCGAATTGCTGATGGTAATTTAGGAGACTATCGCTCCGTGGGGGAAGGCGTATGCGAACTCAAAATCAATTATGGGCCTGGCTACCGAATCTATTTTGGACAAATAGGAATGACAATTGTGATTCTCATCTGCGGAGGCGATAAAAGCACTCAAGACAGAGATATCCGCCAAGCTAAAGAATACTGGACCGATTATAGGAGTTAAGACAATGCCTAAAAGCCTACCTTATCATCCATTTTTGATTGAATCTCTCAGAAAAAAGCCAGAACTAGCAGCAGCCTATATAACGGCGACATTAGAGGAGGAAGAGCCGGAAGCTGAACTGCTAAAACGAGCTCTCAGCGATGTAGCAGAAGCTTTGGGTCTACCAAAAATGACTCCAGAACAATATGAATTGCACTTAAAAAAACTGGATGAATTGCTGTCACAGCAAGGAAGTGATGCGATTTATAATCTGGGAACTTGGCTGAATGCTTTGGGATTGAAACTAACTGTTGCTGTTTGTACTGATACAGAGGATAATACTGCAAATGCTGAAACGCGATCGCAAATAACTGTTTAACTTAATCTAGAAAATGCCCAATTTTAAATATTCATCCTTAATTAATGCTACCGTTGAAGCAGTCTGGAACTTTCACGAAAGGCCGGACATTCTGCAACTTTTGACTCCGCCTTGGCAACCGGTGAAAATCATTCGCCGCGAAGGGGGACTCGATGTGGGTGCTGTATCAGAATTTCGCCTGTTATTGGGGCCGATTCCTGTAAAATGGGTGGCGACTCACACTGAGTGCGAACAATATCGCTTGTTTGTTGATGAACAAACTGAGGGGCCGATGGCACGTTGGACTCACCGACACGAGTTTACCTCAGAAAATGGCAAGACTAGATTGACAGATGCGATCCTCTTCGAGGGCTTCGCTAACGCATTTTCGATACCGGGCGGCCCAATTGTCGATTTGTTGTTAGGTTGGTGGGTGGAAATGCGGTTAACAGATATGTTTCGCTACCGCCACGAAGTCACAAAAAGAGAGTGCGAGAAAGATGCAAACAACGGCTGAATATTACTGTGCTTTCTGCGGCGAACCGAGTACAACTTTTGTTGATATCAGCGGTGGTATGGAGCAATCTTATATCGAAGATTGTCAGGTTTGCTGTCGCCCGAATGTTCTGTATGTCAGAATAGATGAAGATACCCTGGATATTGAAATAGATACTGACTATCAAGAATAAGTGACTATCCAAATGTATGAATTGTTTGTGATGCTGACTTGGTAGAATTCATAAATTTTGAAGCTGCTGCTTCTACGAAAGCCTGAAAAATTCGAGAGTTAAATGAACAGTTTGGCGACATTTCCGGGTGCCATTGAATTGCTATCATCCAAGGGTGATAGCAGTGTTCCATTGCTTCTACCACAGTGTCAGGTGCATCGGCTACAATTCGCCAATCGGATGTTACCTTCCGCACTGCTTGATGATGCCAGGAAACAACTGTTGTTGAAGTTTTTCCCATAATTTTTGCTAGCCGACAGGTTGGCTCAATTTCAATGGTATGCTCGATCGCACGCGGGGGAATTCCCGATCCGTGATTAACCTCATCTCCGTAAGCATCCGGTACGTGAATCACCAAACTGCCGCCGCTGGCTACGTTCAAAATTTGCATTCCCCGGCAAATCCCCAACACAGGTATGTCAGCCTTCAAAGCTAGCTTTGCTAAGCTTAATTCAAAATTGTCGCGTTCTGCATTAACCGAGTAAACTGTGCGATCGACATAACCGCCATACAGTTCTGGGTTGATATCTCCGCCCCCGGAAAAAATCAAACCATCTACTGCATCCAAAATACTAGCCGGATCTAATTGATGGGGCGGCAGTAAAATCGGAATGCCACCAGCCGCCTGAACTGCATCAATATAAGTTCCATTTAAGCGATATTCGCCTGCTGAACAGCGGTTGTATGTTGTGATGCCAACAATAGGAAATTTTTTCATTTGCTAGAGACTGGGAGATAATTATTTACATTAATACTCAGATTTGGCAGTATTTGTAATCAGTGTTTCATGGGCGGGCTACTAGGAGCAACGACCCACAATAAAACTTACTTATGGTTGTGAAACAGGCATCTTGCCTGTTTCTTGTCTGATTACTTGTGATGGATTTCTAGATTAAACTGAAAATTCCCTGCACTGCTGTCTAATTTGTAACAGTTTCAGTATTAATTTCCGGTAGGGGTTTGCGCGTACACAGATAAGCCAGCGGCCCGAACAGCGGTACTAATGTTACTGCCCAAAATGCTGTAGAGTTCTGCATTCCTCGGCGCGCCATATCGTCTCCTAATAAGGCAGGAAATAGTAGGCAAAGCATACAAAAATCTAAACTCATTACATGGATAAAGCGGCTAGTCTGCCACTGCTGAATAAAATCAGACCAATCGCCGTTTGTCAAGCCAAAGGCAACTAAACCAACCGCAGCTAATGTTAAGAAAATTCCAGTAAAACGGGAGTCTAATATCTTTAAAAAGATATTTTTATGACCGGGAAATTCTGGATTCGGTTCGCGCAGGGCTAAATAAGGCAGCAAGGAAAAAGCGCCGACGCCAAAGGATAAAGTGGCAAATAACCATGCAGGTATTTTCTGGCCCCTGCCGTCAGCAAATAAGACGCAACTGTAGATGAGCGGCCAGACTCCCATGAGGTTGAATAACGCTACAATTAAAGGGTTGATGTCTGCTATTTTGCCTGTGGAAATATTGGTAATTAGTGTGATGGTTTTTTCTGGGCTGTCGGGTGGTGCAAATACAAAGGCGTAGGTGATAAATGCAATCCAAAGCAGCCCAAATCCAATTTTTCTGAACATAGTTAGTTTTTCTTACTTCTGATATTACTATAGCAAGCTTAAAGGGTTTTTCAATAAGACTTTTTTTATTTACCGCAGAGGACGCTCTTGACACAGAGGAAGAGAGGAGAATATCTGAATGTCTTGCTATTTGGTATTGCGGGTTTTGGGCAGATTGCTAAATTTTTGCATAAATTGGCGATCGATCCAATCTTTCCAGTACCACAGCAGCGCCGATTCCCACATCAAAGATCCGCGAGATGCGATCGCCCTTTTATTCCCAGTACCAATTAAGCCTAAGTATTGTTCTTGCGGTACAAAGGGTTTCAGCGGTTTTCCCAATAAAAACTGCTGCAAATTTTCAAACAGCGGTTTGCCCTGACGCACGGCAAACACGCCTGCTTTGGGACGAGGATAATTAACCATCGCAGCTATATCGCCCGCCGCAAATACGTTGGGGTGAGAGACTGATTGCAAGCAATCGTTGACTTGCATAAAGCCGTTTGAGTCTGCTGCTAAACCGGATTCTCTTATCCAATTGGCTGCCGATGCTTGTGTCACCCAAAAAATGATATTGCACTCTAATTCTAAACCTGATTGACAGGAAATTTTGGCATTGGGCATTGGGCATTGGGCATTGGGCATCGGGCATTCTTGATTATCTTCTATGTCAATCGTTTCTGGCTTTTCTATAGCACTAACTTTTTCCATTAAATGCAGTTTAATCCCACGACTAATCAGAATTTCTTTCAGGCGGCGACGCACCCGTTTGTTATGTCCCGGCATTAATTCAGCACCGCTGTGAAATAAATGAATTTCTGATGATAAATTTTCTAAAGTTTCTTCCCTCTTCCTTCTTCCCTCTTCCTTCTTTCCTCTTCCTTCTTCCCTCTTCCTTCTTTCCTCTTCCTTCTTCCCTCTTCCTTCTTCCCTCTTCCTTTTTCCCTCTTCCTTCCCCAATCGAGATTGCATATTTAATGCTAATTCTACCCCGCCTGCACCGCCGCCTACAATCGCTATCCGCAGCGGTTTTGGGGGATAGTTTGGCCTTTCGGAAATTAACTGATTCCAGCTAGCTAAAAACTCCGGTACGGGTTTAGCTGCAATTGCATATTCTGCGGCACCCGGTACAGATAAAGTCGCAGGAGTGCTGCCGATATCCACAGAAAGCACATCAAAATTAACCGGAGGGCGAGTTTGACAAATAACTAAATTTTTGTTAAGGTCGATCGCGATCGCCCGATCGATTAATATTTGACACCTGGCAAATTCAGCGAGCGATCGCAAATCGATGTGACATTCATCATAATCGTAAAACCCGGCAACGTGTCCCGGCAGCATCCCCGAATAAGGCGCGTGCAGCACATCGCTAATCAGAGTCAAACGCACTCCCGGCAGCGGGTTGATACCGAACATTTTTAATACTATAGCATGACTGTGACCGCCGCCAATTAACACTAAATGTTTCACAATTACAGATGTTCGATCGAGATATTCCAGCACCGATATTGTACAGCACTTGCACTCCTTGGGCCGCAGAGTCCGGTAAGGATAGCTGGCAGTGCGTAATTAATGATTTCCCAGCAGTTAGACAGAATGCTGTCACTTACCCTCTGTCTCAGAGATTATACTGAGCTCAGTTGCGATCGCATAACATCACTTCACCCATTTCAGTTAACCGATTCCACATTCAGCGCAAATGGCTGTAGACTGTAGAGCGAGCAAATTTTATCACCAAATTATGCCAGGGTGTGTTTCAATAGCTAACTCACCATTCAAAACTATGACATTACGCATCATTCCGCGCAGTTGGCAGCGATCGATTAAAACTCTTTTCCCGCTTCTGTTTGCCCTCTCATTCATTATAGTATTGCTGGCGAACAACTTCATTCCGGCGATCGCCCAGCAACCCCGCCAGGAAATTCGCGGCGTTTGGATGACGACAAACGACAAAGACATCCTCAGAGATCGTCGCAAACTAGGAGATGCTGTCAGCAAACTAAAACGGTTAAATTTCAACACAATCTATCCCGTTGTCTGGAATTCTGGCTATGCAATGTATCCCAGCGATGTAGCGCAGCAAAAAGACATTCAACCCTTTGTTTACAGAGGGTTAGAGGGACAAGATATGATCGGAGATTTGATAGCTCAATCTCACCGCCAAGGCCTGCTAGTAATTCCTTGGTTTGAGTTTGGTTTCATGGCTCCTCCCACATCAGAATTAGCCTTAAATCATCCCGATTGGCTGACACAAAAACAGGACGGCAGCCAAACATCAATCGGTGCAGGTGGCGAAGTAGTTTGGCTCAATCCATTTCATCCAGAAGTGCAGCAATTCATTACCCAACTCGTACTAGAAATCACCACTAAATATAACGCCGACGGTATTCAATTTGACGATCACATGAGTTTGCCGTCGGAATTTGGATACGATGAGTACACAGTTGCTTTGTATACCAAAGAAACCAAAAAAGCTCCGCCCAAAGATTTTCAAAACCCAGCATGGGTGCAATGGCGAGCCAATAAAATCACCGCTTTTATGTCGCAGCTAAATCAAGCCGTCAAAGCAGTCAAACCCAATGCAATTTTCTCAATTTCTCCCAATTACTACGAGTTTGCTTACAAACATCACCTACAAGATTGGCTGACTTGGGTGCGTTTGGATATTGCCGACGAGCTAATCGTGCAAGTGTACCGTCCCAATTTAGAATCATTTGTGGGCAAGATTAACCGTCCAGAAATGCAAGAAGCACAGCAAAAAATTCCCACCGGAGTTGGGATTATGACAGGTTTGAGAAATAACCCCGTACCGATTGAGCAAATTAAATTTCAGGTGCAAGCAGTCCAAGGATACGGCTTAGGTGTCGCTTTCTTCTACTACGAAAGCTTGTGGGAATATGCGCCAGAACCCACCGCCGATCGACTTTCTCAATTTAGTGCTTTCTTCCCGTCTTCTGCATTCCGAACAGCGCTACAAATACCCAGACGCGCGGCGACTTTCCCTCCGCCTGCACCACCAAAACCAGACCCGAAAGCTAAGCCAGAGCAACCTACCAAAAACAGCCCACCTTCGCCCTCGCCAACCACGTAAAAGAATTAAAGAGTCATCAGTCATTAGTAATTTTGTAGGGTGTGCCATTAGTCCGACATTCCGACAGGGGTTTAAACCCCTGTCTCATAGCTGAAGTCGTCTAAAGACGACTGTAGCAATTCTATCAAAGCTGTTTTTGTATAGAGTTAGCGCAGAATATATGTGTAACTCTAATTTTCAAAATTGAAATTACTATTTGAGTCGGTTTTAACCGACTTATGCTATTAGACAGGGACTTGAGTCCCTGGCGGCCCGTGGCAGAATGAAACAGCTATACTGGGGGCTAGGCGATACCGAGTTATGTTCCTATAAAATATCCGTATTACCAACAACTACCATCAATAAAAATGCCAACTAACCAAAAACTTTTACTTCCAAAAATGGGCTGCGGCACTTGGGCTTGGGGCAACAGATTGCTCTGGGGCTACAATGAAAGTATGGACGAGGAATTGCAAGCCGTTTTCAATCTTTGTGTTAGTAACGCCGTCACTTTATTCGATACCGGGGACTCTTACGGAACAGGGAAATTAAATGGCCGCAGCGAGCAGCTTTTGGGGCAGTTTTCTCAACAATATCAAGGTGCAAATAAAGACAGTATTTGTATTGCGACAAAACTAGCTGCTTATCCTTGGAGACTGACGCGACAATCAATGATATCGGCTTGCAAAGCCTCGGCTGCGCGCCTCGGAAAAAATGTAGATTTGGTGCAAATGCACTGGTCTACAGCTAATTACGCTCCTTGGCAAGAGGGGGCTCTTTTAGATGGTTTGGCTGACCTTTACGAGCAAGGATTAGTTAAGGGAGTGGGCTTGTCTAATTACGGGCCGAAACGGCTGAAATGGGTGCATCAAAGATTTAGCGATCGCCAAATTCCTATTGTTACTTTACAAGTGCAATATTCGCTACTTTCCACCTATCCGGTGACAGAACTCGGGTTGAAAGATGTTTGCGATGAATTGGGGATAAAATTGATTGCTTACAGTCCTCTAGCCTTGGGGTTGCTGACGGGTAAATATTCCGAAAACGGCTCTCTTCCTAAAGGTATCCGAGGTTTGGCGTGCAAGCAGCTACTTCCGGGAATGCGATCGCTTTTGGAGTGTTTGCGAGAAATAGCGGCATTCAGAAACAAAACTGTTTCGCAGGTAGCAATCAACTGGTGCATCTGCAAAGAAACTATTCCGATTCCGGGGGCCAAATCTGCGACACAGGCGAGGGATAATATTGGTGCTTTGGGCTGGGAGTTAGACTCCGGGGAGATTGCAGAATTGGATAAGGCGGCGGCGAGTGTAGATAAAAAAATGGTGCAGAATATTTTTCAAACTCGGTAAAAAGACTCTCGCGTGGGGTGGGGGCGGGTTTATTTAAGCTGTCTGCATTCTTTAAATCTTTTGGTGAACCCGCCCCTACAGTTTTTTGACTGCGGGTGCAAGAGATCGGGTTAAATAGATATGATTGCTGTAGGGGCGGGTTTTACAAACTATCATTGCCTAAAATCAATAATCTCATAAACCCGCCCCCACCGGATGACACAATCTTTCATTGATTCACACAAAAATTTTCCACGCAGCGCACAAACATTTCTACACCCATCCCCAGCGCAGTTTCATCAAAATCAAAACGCGGGTGATGGTGCGGGTAAGCCAAGTTTTTATCGGGATTTGCTGAACCCAAAAAGAAATAGCAACCGGGAACTTCTTGCAAAAAGAACGACATATCCTCGCCGCCCATTGTTTGACATTCTGGAACGATTCCTGCAGGAGTTTCGACAACCGATTCTGCCACGCCGCGCACCAATTCAGCTATTCTCGAATCATTAATAACTGGCGGATAAAGCGCACAATAATCTAATTGGTAATTGGCCCCGTGACTCTGACAAATTCCGGCAATTACTTGCTCGATTCGCTGTGCAAAATAACCTTGATATGCAGGATTGAAATAGCGCACCGTGCCACCGATTTGAGCGGTATCGGCAATGACGTTGTGGGTGTGGCCTGCGTGGAATTTGCCGACAGTTACTACCGCTGAGTCGATCGGGTCAATGTTCCGCGCGACAATTGCCTGCAAAGCGCTGACAATTTGGGCTGTAACTACGATCGAGTCCACAGTCTGATGTGGCATTGCGCCGTGTCCACCTTTGCCAAAAATCGTGCAGTCAAAAACTTCGACAGCCGCCATCAGCGCACCGCTACGGACGCCTACAGTACCTAAAGGTAGATTGTTCCACAAATGCAAGCCGACGATCGCATCAACATCAGGATTCTTCAAAACTCCCGCTTCAATCATCGGTTTTGCGCCTCCTGGCCCTTCTTCGGCGGGCTGAAAGATAAATTTTACCTTACCCGAAAAGCTGTGTTTGTGCTTTGCGAGATAACAAACAGTACCGAGGGCGATCGCAGTGTGGCCGTCGTGACCGCAAGCGTGCATAATTCCATCATGCTGCGATCGATAATCCACCTCATTTTCTTCTTGAATAGGCAAAGCATCCATATCCGCCCGAATTGCCAAAACCCGCCCCGGTTTGCCGCTGTCTATAGTGGCGACAATACCAGTTTTAGCAATATTAGTTTCATGCTCAATTCCCCATTCCTGCAACTTTTGCGAGACAAACTGCGCCGTTAAATTTTCATCAAAACTCAACTCCGGCCTTTGATGCAAAAGGCGACGCCATTCGACTAGCTGAGGCTGCAAATTTCTAATCTCCAGTCGCAATTGAGATAAATCTACAGAGGTTAAATTCGGTAAAGTAGAAACCATGTTTTATTCTCCTTATAGCAATTCTGAATAATTTGTGAAACTCTCTCTTCTCTTTCTCTGTGCTCTCTGCGCTCTCTGCGGTTTAAATAAAATCTTAGTTTTTAACCGCAGAGGACGCAGAGTACGCAGAGGAAGAGAAGAATGAGAAAGAGAGGTGTTGAGAATAGGGTTATTTAGAAGTCTGAGGAACTAAATTAACCCCTGGCAGTAACTGTTCTAAATCTAAATCTGAAGCAATTTTAGCTAATTTAGCAAGGTCAGTCGGGTCATCTAAATGCGGCAAAATACCCAACACAGGTATTTGAGTCAGCGACTGGATCAAATCAACGGGCGCTAGATCGGCAATTTCTTGTTCAGAATAAGCTTTAACGCAATTGAGCACAATTCCTCTGAGCTTAAAACCAGTGTGTCTGGCGAGAGCAACATTTGCCACAGCTTGCCCGATCGCCCCCAACCTCACAGGTACTACCAAAACCCCCCTCAGCCGCCAATCCCTGGCAATATCTGCCACAGTCAGTTCCCGCGTTACAGGCGATCCCAGCCCTCCCAAAGCTTCCACCAACACAAAATCCTTGCGCTCAGAGAGGCTTTGCCACGCCGTCCAGACCTTTTCGAGCTCGATACGTCTCCCCTCCCGTTCCGCAGCAATCGGCGGTGCTAAAGGCGCATCAAAGTGCAGCGGATTGAGTTCTTCGGGGGATTGGTCGAGGGAAAACAAACGGGTGTAGAGTTCGCGATCGCCCGTTCCTGTTTGCATGAGTTTCATAATTCCCAAACTGCGATCGGGAAAATACATTTGCCAATAAGCAGCCAGAGCGCTGGTCAAAACAGTTTTGCCCGCGTCGGTATCAGTTCCAGCAATTAGCAGGGAGTTCATTGGCAAATAGCTAACAATTAATTGGCATCAACCTCAGTCTAGGGGAATTTTGCCAGAAGTTTAGAGTTCTGGCGATGGTGCGGGTGTTGGTGCTGGTTCCGGTGACGGCGCGGGTTCCGGTTCCGGTTGCGGCGACGGTGCCGGAGTTGGGGCCGGTTCCGGCGATGGTGCCGGAGTTGGCGCCGGTTCCGGCGACGGTGCGGGAGTCGGTGACGGTGCCGGAGTTGGTGCGGGAGTCGGTGACGGTGCCGAAGTTGGCGCGGGCGTCGGTTTGGGTGCCGGAGTTGGTGCAGGAGTTGGTGCCGGCGTCGGTTTGGGCGCGGGCGTCGGCGCGGGCGTCGGTTTGGGTGCGGGAGTTGGCGCTGGGCTGGGTTCTGGGCTTGGTTCCGGCAAAGGTTCTGGGCTTGGTTCCGGCAAAGGTTCTGGGCTCGGTTCCGGCAAAGGTTCTGGGCTCGGTTCCGGCACAGGTTCTGGGCTGGGTTCTGGCACAGGTTCTGGGCTTGGTTCTGGCAAAGGTTCCGGGGTTGGGGTTGGCAAAGGTTGGGGGGTTGGGGTTGGCAAAGGTAGCGGGTTTGGTATCGGAGTTAGTGTCGGCGTGGGATTTATGAGTGCTGGCGCAGTCGGAGTGGGTTTGGGGCGCGAATTGTTGAGAAATGAGCCGACTAAAGCCCAGGAACCGAAGCCCGTCAAGATTACTAAGCCCGCCAGCAGACCGATCGCAGCAATGGGATTGTCCCAAAAAGTGTCGCCAGCAGGCTCAATTAACGGGTCTGGCTGGTTTTTTTGCGGGTGGGAACTCTGGGCGACGGGCTCTGGCGGCCTGCCCACGGCCACCGTTGCTATTAGCGAAGGGTTTGTCGGTACCACTGCTGGCGCGGGCGGTACAGTTGGCTGGCTAGGTTTAGGATTAGTTTGGGCGTCGAGTGCTTGGGCGACTTCGCTGACAGATTGATATCGATCGCCCGGAGACCGGCTCAACATCCGATTGAGCACCAAAGCCAAACCCGTGCTCACCTGCGCTTGCTGCTGCCAATTCCACTGCAGCGTTGTTTGATCGAGCAATTCCTGCGGTTCTTTGCCTGTCAGCAGGACGATCGCCGTTACAGCTAAAGCGTAGAGGTCGCTGCTGGCTGTTGCCCGCCCGCTTTGCAACTGTTCCATCGGCGCGTAGCCGATTTTACCGACAGTTGTTGCGTGGGCTGTTCCTTCGGGAGACTGGACTTTGGTGGCGAGTTCCTTCACCACTCCAAAGTCAATCAGCACCGGCATTTGGTCGTTTTCGCGCCGAATTATATTTTCTGGGGAGATGTCGCGGTGGATGATGCCGCGGGCGTGGATGTGAGCGAGTACCGGCAGCATTTGCCGGATAAATACCAAGACTTCGGCTTCGGTGAAGGTGCGACCATTTGAAGTTCGATCGAGCATTAGTTCGCGGTAAGTCATCCCTTCCACGTAATCCTGCACTAAAAACAAACGCTGGTTCTCTTCAAATATTGCCCGAAACTGGGGAATTTGTGGGTGCCCAATTTGGTAAAGTATTGCCGCCTCTCTTTGAAACAATTCCTTCGATTTTTCCAAAACGTATGGCCCGCTTTGCACCGGAATCAATTCCTTCAGGGCGCAGCGTTCTTGAAACCGTCCCAAATCTTCTACTAAATAAGTCCTGCCAAATCCTCCTTGACCTAAAATATTCACCAAACGGTAGCGGTTTTGTAGGAGAGTTCCAATAGCAATAGGTGGCTGCATAAGTTTAAGTAGAAACTGTTAAAAAATAGACGATCGCTCACAGACTTAGTAATGCTAGGTCTTTAATGCTCTTGAGCAGACTTCACTCTCTGTAGTCCCCAGTCCCGACCAAAGTTAGTATTTTACATTTTTTTGACATTCTTGGACGCCATGATGGTCAGAAACCGGGTTTTTTCACGAAAATACAGAGGTTGCCACCTGCATATCCGATCGAAAACCCGGTTTCTGCGTCAATATCTCAAGGGAGAAATGCACGATTTTTCGTAGAAACCGGGTTTTTTGGCCTTAGCCCTAATAAATTGTCGCCCCCCGGCCTAAGCCATACATCTCTATAAAACTTGAGATTATTTATGGGAGATGTCTACTGACTACTGTCAACTGCCAACTGCCAACTGCCAACTGTCAACTGTCAACTGTCAACTGTCAACTGTTAAGCTTTGCTTTCACCATGTCTTGAATTCTGTTACCGTCTGCTTTGCCCTTAAGCTGCTGCATTGCCTTACCCATCACCTTGCCCATATCTTTTGCAGAAGTAGCGCCAACCGAGGCAATCACTTCGTCAACGACTTGACTCACCTCTTCGTCTGACATTTGCGCCGGCAAATACTCTTCAACAATTGCCAACTCCGCCTCCTCTTGTGCCACTAAATCTTCGCGGCCACCTTTGCGGTATTGTTCGATCGAATCCCGGCGCTGTTTGGCTATTTGCATCAAAATTTCCATTTCTTGAGCTTCTGTCAGCGTTTCTTGCCCGGAGGGACGAAGGCTGACTTCTTTTTCGAGAATAAATTTCTTGATGCCGCGAACTGTTTCCAAGCGAACTTTGTCCTTGGACTTCATGGCTGCTTTGATTTCTGCGTCAATGCGTTCTCTTAAGCTCATCGATTTCTACCTTGCTTTGCCCGATATCAAAAATCTGGAGTATGCTCCGATTCTTAACTTTTTTTACAGTATTTTTCCAGTTTATTGCCTGTTGGTGGCATTTTTATCGCCTTGAACCCGGATGCCTTCGGCTTTCGCCTGAATTTGGGGTGGCTGCACTTGCAGCCTCAGCCCCAAATTGACTCTCGCTAGAATTTTTAGACGCAGGGGCACAAGTGCGATCGTACTTCTGCCAGTACAGAGTTCGCTAGAACTCACATCTTGCACCATTCTCAAGAACAGGCTTTTCGGCCTGTTCCACAAAGAGTAGATTTTCTTGTGGAACAGGCATCTTGCCTGTTCCTAAAAAGCTTATTGACAATGGTGCAACATTTCAGCTAGAACCCACATTCCACACCCTGGGGGTGTCACACAGCATAATTACGCAGAATGCTCTATCTTTACAGTAATAAATTATGCGCTTAAAAAGTAATTTATCCGTTAATGTACGGTATTCTAGTATAACTTATAGTTTTATTGCTGGATAAAAATAAGTAAAAACCGATTGTGACCGTTGAGGGTGCCGAAAGTGGGCTAGAAACCCGGTTTCTCGGAGATATTTCTGCAAGTCCTATTCAATTCGGCTAAGTTAACACTTGTGGTCGCCCCGAAAGTTAAATCTATTAAAAAATTGGCTAATATTTCTAGTTTCAGATGGTAAGATAGCGATGGAATAAACGTCCTGCAAGAGGCCTGCTGTGATCCGTTCTGCTACTTTACCGCTTCCGCTTCCCGAGCCGCCGGTTTCCGCTCATGACCGTCTGCGGCTGTTCTCCGGTTCTGCTAATATTCCCCTCGCCCAAGAGGTGGCTCGCTATCTGGGGATTGATTTGGGGCCGATGGTTCGCAAGCGGTTTGCTGATGGGGAACTCTACGTTCAAATTCAAGAATCGATTCGGGGTTGCGATGTTTACTTGATTCAGCCAACTTGCTGTCCGGTAAACGATCGCCTCATGGAATTGTTAATTATGATCGATGCTTGTCGCCGCGCTTCGGCTAGACAAATTACTGCTGTCATTCCCTATTACGGATATGCTAGGGCTGACCGCAAAACGGCCGGAAGAGAGTCGATTACGGCAAAATTAGTGGCTAATTTGATTACGGAAGCTGGGGCAGGTCGCATTTTGGCGATGGATTTGCACTCGGCTCAGATTCAAGGTTATTTTGACATTCCTTTCGATCACGTTTACGGTTCGCCGGTGCTTTTGGATTATCTGGCGAGCAAGAAATTGACGGATATTGTTGTGGTTTCGCCGGATGTTGGCGGAGTCGCTAGGGCGAGAGCTTTTGCCAAAAAGCTTGGTGATGCTCCCCTGGCAATTATTGACAAGCGCCGCCAAGCTCACAACGTGGCAGAAGTGATGAACCTCATCGGTGATGTCAGGGGCAAAACTGCTGTGTTGGTGGACGACATGATCGATACTGCCGGCACGATTTCTGAAGGTGCGAGATTGTTGCGCCGCGAGGGTGCGAGGCAGGTTTATGCTTGTGCTACTCATGCGGTGTTTTCGCCTCCGGCGATCGAGCGTTTGTCTAGCGGGATTTTGGAAGAGGTAATTGTTACAAATACAATTCCTGTGCCGGAAGAGAACCGTTTTGAGCAGTTGACGGTGCTTTCGGTAGCGAATTTGCTCGGAGAAACTATTTGGCGGATTCACGAAGATAGTTCTGTAAGTAGTATGTTCCGCTAGACAGGAAAGGCGCTTTTTGAATGTTTGTTTTAGGGTGCGTTAACAAGAGTATAACGCACCGTTTTTTTGCCCAATAGTGCGATCGTTTCCCGCAAGTAATCAGCCCCGGCGCATCTAAATTTTACTGTCAACTCCCATCAAATTCTTGTGGCGTGGGCGTCCCGCCCGCCCGGAAAATACAATTTAGATGCCCAACAGCTTATCCAGTTCCTCGGTAAAATAACGGTTATAACTTTGTTGTAAGGACTCAAGTCCTCATAAAATTCGCTCGGACTTTAGTTCTCACTACGAACCAATGTGACGAGCGCCGATCGATCGCACTTGGTACCACCGGAACAAGAGATGGTAAAATTCTATCTTGTTGTTGGAAGAGGGCGACTTTTTTATATTCTAGATAAGTCTCATCACCATAAGGAGCCAATAGGGAAAAATCATGAAACATTCACTTCTACGAACAGTGGCAGCACTGGCAGGTTCAGCAATTTTAACACTTGGCGCGATCGGTTCGGCTAAAGCATTTACTTTTGACGAAACCGAAATTAACCAAGAGCGAGTAATTGTCATCGCCCAACCCCGCCCTTACGGCGGCCACCAATTGCTAATTGTAGAACAAGTATCTGACAAGCGAAAATGCTGGAGCGAAAGCGGATCTAATCCCGTGAAAGTCGATCCGTTATTAGTTACTTTTGATTTTACCGGTATTTGTGGTCGCGCAACAGACAGCAACGGCTTTTCAATTCGCATGGCCGGCACCGATTTAGCATTAAAATACACCCTAAGTTTGGAAAGTGTTGATGGTAATGTTCTTCTAATGGGAACTCCGGTAGATTACCAAGGTAAATCGGTGATTATCGGTCGCACAAACGGCGATGTTAACGACTTCATGAAAATCACTCTCGATCCTGCTTGGCGCTTGAGTAAAAGAGCTTACCAAGGCCGCACATTAGGTCACTTTTATTTCACTACCAATCAATCCGCACCGGGAGAAATTGGCAATGCCGGAGGCAATACCGAAGCAATACCGGAGCCAATACCAATACCAATACCAATACCAATACCGCAGCCAATACCGCAGCCAATACCGCAGCCAATACCGCAGCCAATACCGCAGCCAATACCGCAGCCATTACCGCAGGAAATACCAATACCGCAGCCAATACCGCAGGAAATACCAATACCGTAGGCAATACTGGCTTTTCTACCATTCGGAGATAGCTACCGATGATATCTACTATTCAATAGCTTTCGACCGCAACTTGCTGTTACCACAGAGCAATTGGTATCTTTAGTTTGGGAATCTTTGAAATGAATACAAGGCGCTAATATCACATTTCCTAGCCATATTTCTATCCGTCCATTTAGCGAAGTTGATATTTCCCGCTGGAGTGCGGGAAAAGTTCTATTGGCGCGGGACAACAAGATAGTTAGTGGCTATCAAGATGCAACTTTTAAACCTACGCAGCCCGTCACTCGCGCTGAATTGAGTGCGGTGCGCCGTCGAGCGGCGGAATTTGGTTTGTCGGCGGGAATGCAGCCGAATTTAGTTGCTAAAGAGCCGTCTAAAACTTTTTCAGACATTCAGAATTATTGGGCTGCTTCTATTATTACTCAAATGTCTTCTTATTGTTCTGTTGCTGCTGCTATTAACGAAATGGGCTCGGTTTGTTTTCGAGAATTCTGCAAAGCGCAATTACGCGGCGGCTACTTTACGGATGCTGAAATGCGTCAAGGCTTAGTAGGATTATTGTAGGGTGCGTCACGGAAGCGAATGCAAAATAATTGGGATTTTCCCAAGTGACTCACCCTACATGATAATAGTACGTCACAGGAGGAAGTACAAAATAATTGGTGTTTTCTAAAGAGACTGACCCTATATTAAGTGGACATTTGTCAACTGTCAACTGTCAACTGTCAACTGTCAACTGTTTACGCTACACCGTAATCAGTATACGGTCGTTTATATGGGGGTTGCAATCCCAAAACAATATCCTCTCTCGGTACTCCCATTGCAACTAATTCCTCCGCAGGATTTTGCTCTGTCAAATTTTGCTGAAGCCAGATTTTTCCATCTTTGATGTCAATGTGAATGAAGGTTTGATAAATCCGGGTTAAGTGTTCCCAGCCGACATTCATCCACTGATAATGATCTCGTTCTGTGTCGCAGATAAGTTGCACTTCGACTTCATCATCAGAAACATCTTCTTCGGCATAACGGCTCATTAATGTCTGAACATATTGACGATATTGAGCTAGCTTGTCCATTGCACAATCACCTCATTTTTTTGATCGTATACGATTAGCAACACCTGATACTCTTGTACCGCAGTTTGAGTAAACTGAGACTGAAAAAATGTTTGATACACGTCAATGGGTACTGCCAAATACAATTTCCGATTAGGTTCAACCGATGCCAGGCCCAGCCGATAACTGAGAAATTGTCCCAATGCAGCATAAAAGTCTGTAATTGCAGAGGGATTTAGGAAGCTTTTGATTTCGACTGCAATTTTCTCCCCACCTCGCTCCGCTGCGACTAACCTTTCAGCTCCCAAATCGACCTGAAATTTAATATTGCCAAACTTAAACTTTAGTGGATCGGCAGTAATCACCCACTGTTCTTTTTCAAGTGCCCGTTTTACGGATTCGTGGAAAGTATCTTTGGCAGACACAAACAAATTCTCAGCGCGATTGCAAATAACTATTAATTATACCGAAATCGCGGTATATTGTCAATCGGTACAATACTAATTGTATAAATAGTTTCAATTTTTAAGTTAATTAGGACTAAAGTCCTCATATTACTTGTTTCCTGACTCTGTTTCCTTGCGTTTCTTCTTAGAGGCTGGTTTCCGATTTTTCGGAACGGGGATTGTCTCTGATTCTTGCTGTGCGCTGTCTGGGGTTACTTTACACAAGTCATTTAAGGAAAGTTTTTGCTGGGATTCAAGTTCGTTTAGCAAGTTTGATGCGGTTTCTAATATTTGCTTTCCCTGTCGAACTTGAATAGTAGTTTTATTTTCGATCGCATCTAACAACACAAAAATCGAGACTGTTTGCCAAATATCTAAATCGTCGCCGACGACATCGCAAGCAGAGACAATTTTGCCGTTTTGTGGGGCGTGAATTCCTAAGCCGGAATCTTGAATTAACGGCTGGATTTCTGCTAGACTTAAATTCGCAAGGTCGCTAATTTTATGTTCGAGGGACACTAAATCTGCTAAATCGGGTAAGTTGACCGATTCTGCGGCTAAAGCATCGAATTTAAAGGTAAGAGTTTGATTCAGCGGATCGGAAATGGCATAAATTGATTGAATTTGCGATCGACTAACCGCACCTTTATCGAAAAAATCTCTACCTTGCGGGGCGATCGCAATTTGGCCATTTTCAGCCACCTCCAAGCTTTCCAAACTAACCAGAGTCGCCGCCGTAGTCTTCACAAAAATCTCGTCTAACCCCAGCAAATCCGCCAATTCCTTCAAAGTTGGCGCAGGTTCAAACTCAACACCCGCCCGCAAAATGAACTCTTCCAACACGTTAAACTCGCGCGGTTCGCTAACCGCCACCTCCAGCGGAGTTTGGCGGATTGCGAAGCGGAATTGACGCGCCGCCAACACTGACAAACCCGGATTTTGTTGCTCAATTTGTTCGGCTAGCGAACTTAAATTCGAGTCAATTGGTTTAGTTGAGGACGCTAGAAACATCTACAAAACCTCCGCAGTGACGCACCGTTTTTGAAACTTCCTGATACATTTTTCCCACTGTACCTGTTTGTTGGGTAAATAAATCGTGACAGCCGACAACAATCAGCAATTCTTGAGCGCGGGAAAATGCCACATTCACCCGTTCCGGTTCCTTAGCAAATCCAATATCGCCCCTAACATTATTGCACACTGTGCTGACAATAATTACAGGTCTTTCCATGCCTTGAAATATGTCAACCGTACCAGTACGGATGCTCAAAGCCGGGAATCTTTCCCCTTCGATTCTGTCTTTAATTGCATTTAATTGAGCAGCATAAAAAGTGATAATTCCGATTTCTTTCGGTGGTTCACCGTCGGCAACTTTGGGCTGCCAAGCTGTCTCCATTTGTTCGCACAAACGCTCGATCGCATCAATCTCCTTGACATTCAACCGCGAAGTACCCTGTTTTTCCTCTTCAAACCCTTGTGCCACGGGCGTTTTCACCCAGAGAATGTGATTATTTTCTTGAATGATTCTACCTGCGAGGTTGTGGGCGCGTTTGGTGTCTGCTTCCTGAATGCCACAGTTGAGTTTTTGCTGGTAAAACTGATTGATTGCGCCCATAATTTGCGGGTGCATTCGGTATTGAGTTGTCAGCATTTTTTTGATGCTTTCGCTGGCAGTTTCAAACAATACTTTGAACAAAGATTCTTTGATAAAACTTAATTCGTCTCCGGTACAACCGATGTCTTCGGCAATATCGTCGATCGTACTTTGATTAAACATCGGCGGCAATTGCCGATGATCGCCCACTAATACTAACTTTCTACCTTTCAAAGCGGGGATTAACAACTCTGGGGGAGTGCATTTGCTAACTTCGTCAATGATGACTGCATCAAAGCTGGGAAAGTTTTTAGTAAAATCGAAACTGGCAGCTTGCACGCAAGTAATGCCGATAACGTTGGCATTGTCAATATAAATTTGCTTTAAATCGTTGCGGTCTTTTTCTGATGGATTGCGGAGTTTTTGAATCCAATCTGTCACAAAGGTTTGAGAACGATTTAGCGCTGTTTCTTCTTGTTCTAATTTCCTCTGCCAAGTTTTGAATAAACGCTTAATTTTGTTCAAAAAAGCTACGGTGAATAATCCTGTATTCGGAACTTCTGGCTGATATTGAGTCGGGATAGTTTGCCATGCTGACTCCCACCAATTTCTTTCGACAAGTAATGCTGCTGTCGGTTGCTGCTGTTGCAGTTGAGCGTTAATTTCGCTCAACTCTGCTTGAAGTTCGGCGAGTTGCTGCTGCGAAGTTGCAGCCGCAGTTTGCAGCGGGGATAAATGCTCGTCAAGACTATTTTTGATAGTCTCCAAAACCCCAAAAGGATCTAAGTCAGCAATTGATTTTTCAAGCTGAATCAGGCTGGCTTTCCAAGCCTCAACTTGCTTGACAAACTGCTGCGGTTGCTCCCAAATATTCGATTTTTGGGCGAGATATTGTTCGGCTAAAATTCGCAATTTTTCAGGGACGTTTGGCTGTTGGACAATTGCTTGCAATAAATTAGTAACTTCGCTAATTTTTAAGTTTGCCTCTTGCTGCGCTGTTTCTACCTGAAGTTTAGCGGCGGCTATTTGCTGCTGGCTTAATGTTTGACCGATTTTATCTAATAATTGTTGCTGTTTGATAAGCTGCTGTTCGGTTTCGGTTTTCAGGGGAACCACGCACTGACGCGCATTGGCGAGGATACTGTGCAGCAATTCTTTGACTAGGCGATCGAAGGTAGCCTGGATCTGATTTGGCTGCAAGGATTGACTGTAAAATTGTTGAATGCTACCTAAGAAAGTGCGAGCTTTTTCGATGATAAATTTGCGCTGACTTTGGCTGACTTGGGAGTAGCTGGCGAAGTCTTTGGCTAGTTGCTGCCACTGTGTTCGATCGCCCGCAGAGAGCACGATCGGCGTTTGACTCAAATTTAGGTGCAGAAACTCGCTAAACCGGAACTGTTGCCCTTGTAGATCCTTAAAACCTGCGGTTTCTTCGTGGGATATCGCCTTTTGCAACCGATCCAAATCGGGCAAATTGATTTTGCATTTGGGCGGCACGATCGGCAATTTGAGCGATCGGGCAATTTTCAGCAATCCTGCGGGCAATTCTACCATATCATCCGTCAGCATTGCGCCCGTTTCCCAGCAAGTTTTCACAACTTCATAGAGCCCCGTATCAGCCGTCTCAATCCACTGTGCAACAGCGACGACAACGGCTGCAATTTCCGCTTTTCGCAGTTCCAAATTCTTGATTTTCTGTTCGAGATTTTGGCGGTGTATCTGATTTTGCCGATCGCCCAATTCGAGTTGATTCACAGCCTCAGACATCTGCCGCGACACCCGCAACGACTCTGCAACCGTTGACATAGCGTGACAAATATCATCAGCGCGATCGAATGCCGTCTTAAATTCCGATATTTGCGCCGCTACAGTTTCCTGCAGCCAAACAGCAATCCCAAACGCGCCGCAAGCAGGGCGATCGAAGCCTATTTGAATAGCATGGCTAGCGGCAATCCGCACATTTGCCATAAAGTTTTCTACTAAAACATTGCCTTCTGAATAGGGTTTTAGTCGGGGCATAAACTCGGCAACTTCGGGAGATTCCCAGTTGACATTAGGCGCATCCAGCAGATTTTCTAACCCACTAACTAGAGATTCAAGCTCGCTTTTGTCGGTTAAATTCCGTTCATAATCTGCTGCTTGCTGGTTGCACTTTTCCTCAATATTTGCTTTACTGTCGTGCAGGTGTTTTAATTCATTAAAAAAATCTCTCTCTGCGGCACAGTAGGCGGTAAATCGCTCTGAGTCTGCCACCAACTGCCGCAAAGATTTGACATTAGTCAGGCGCTGCGAGAGCTTTTCTTCGCAGTCAGTCGCCGTATTTTGCAGCCAAGTGCCGATCGCATTTTCCTCCAAAAACGGCTGCCCTTCTTCCTGCACCTTATGAGCTTTTCCCTTCCGCAAAGCCCGAATCGCCGGATTGTGAACTAACCGACTCAAAGCATTGTCTACAGCCAAATTTGCTTGGGAAGCAATGAGCGTTTTGCCACCCTGACGGGCAATTTGATAGCAAATCTCCGCAATCACAGTCGTTTTGCCCGTTCCCGGCGGGCCTTGAATCAAAATTAAATCCCGCGCCGAAAGCACCGTTTCTACGGCGGCCAGTTGATCGTCATTAGCATTGCGATTTAATAAGTTTTCCCGATCCAATTTAATCATTTTTTCGGGCATTCTCGCCTGAGAAGAGTCGAATAAAAACTCACTCAAATAGGGATTTTGAGCGCGGCCATCTGTCAGCATTTTTAAAGCTTTTTTCTTACGTTCAATCTGACTGATATCGCCCGCCGCCTCAAAATACAAGAATCCTTGTTTGGGCATTTGATATCTGCCGCCCGCCATGCGAGATCCTAAATCAACATCTAACTTAATCCGTAATTTACCATGTTCAAAGTCAATTTCAGCGATGCTACCCAATGTCTCTCCATCTCGGCTGCTTCTGCTTCCGGGCGGCGAATCAAACAGGATAATTTCTTCATTTCTGGCTTTTTTCAGCCTTTCGCGAAAGTCGCCCAATTCTAAGGGATTTTCATCATAGCCATCAAGAGTTGCGGAATTACGCTCAATTTCAAACGTGACGATTTTGAAGCCTGAACCGTAATTGTGCGCTCGGAAAGGTACACAAAATTGACGCGCTTCGGCGATGCGTTTTTCTACATTTAAAAAAGTATGCCAAACTTTTAGTTGTTCCGTAGTTGGTATGTGTCTGTCGTCCCAAAATGGCATTTGTTGGACGCGGGCGATCGACTTTGCAGGAATTGGCGATCGACTGTTAGCCAAAAGTCGCAACTGAACCGGCAAAGAATACCCATCTTTCCTCCCTCTAGGAACCGCCACCAAACCAGCATCCAGCAGTTTTAAACCGCCAATTCCGTCTTCACAGCGTACAGTTGCTAACAACCGCAAAGTGCGATCGGCTTTTTGCAACAATTGGGGTAATTCAAAATCATCTCCATCCGTAGCAAGGAGCAATTCCCAGATTTCTTCTTCCGAAAATCTGTCATTTACCTTTTGGCGGCGCACGTAGAAAAGACTGTGGGATTTGCCAGCTATCTCCGACATCAGAATTTCCGCACGTTCTCTGCATTCCCAATCGCAATATTTCCCTAAAGCCGCTTCTCCTTCTATATCCCGAATAAACTTATTAATTGTGCGATCGCCACTAAATTTATATCCCCAATCTTCTGTTACTAAAGATGGCATATTTAGATTTTAGATTTTAGATTTTAGATTTTAGATTGGATTTAAGATTAGCACATCGGAACTTGTACCGACACATTGGTGTCAATAACCAGCCTGAAACCCCTGAGAAATCTCGCTTTTCGCTGAGTCTAGATCCCCCTAAATCCCCCTTAATAAGGGGAGTAGGGGTTGACTTTGAGTACGCTCTTGTCCCCCCCTTATTAAGGGGGGTTAGGGGGGATCGCTCCCTAACTGTCAAACAGCAGACCCATACTACTTTTAACGTTAAGTTGACACAAATGATGCCGACAGAACCGCTAAATCCCAAAGATTAAGGTGTGCCGAAGCCCACCCGGAGGCGATCGAATTAAACAGTTGAGAATCAAAAGGGCGAACGATGGGACTTGAACCCACGAATGGTGGTACCACAAACCACTGCCTTAACCACTTGGCTACGCTCGCCGTATCTGTTTTAACTATAGCATCATATCTCAGCACAAGTCTAGGGGTAAGGCAAAAATATTTTGAAATATTTCTGAGCGTCCCTGAACCGGACAGATCGATGGTGCCTCAAGTTCCCAGCACAGTGAGACTATAGCACAATTTTCGCTCTGCGCGATCGGCCTGTGCGATCGGCAATTATTTCGCCCCCAGCACTTATGCGGCGTGGGTTCGGCAGCTCTGGCAGCGTCCCGATTCGATCCAGCGCATTAAAATAGCCTTATCAGCCCAGGTGCATCTAAATTTTACACTCCAGTTTGATCAAACTCACCTCTGGCACCATTTTTAAGAACAGGCAAGATGCCTGTTCCACAAAGAATGAATTTCTTTTAGGGTGGAATCTTCTAGCCCGCCCCTAAAAGCCTGATTGAGAATGGTGCAACATCTCAGAGGAAATGCTTGTGGGGTGTCCCGCCCGCCCGAAAAATACAACGCCAGAAGCGGGACAGTTATCAACCCTCTCTCTTCTGTCTCTTCTCTCTTCCCTATTCCTTCGCGCCCCTTCGCGTCTTCGCGGTTCGTTTAAAAAAAAGTCTTGTCCGCAATCCAAAATCTAAAATCTAAAATCTAAAATCGATATGAGCTACTGTATCAAACCAGAATGTCAAAATCCTCAAAACTCCCACACCGCCAAATTTTGCTTAAACTGCGGCTTTAACCTGTTGCTGAGACAGCGATATCGCCCGATTGAACTTTTAGGTAGAGGCGGATTTGGTAAAACTTTCCTAGCAATTGATCAAGACATCCCATCTGTACCGCGCTGTGCAGTCAAGCAATTTTATTTTTACGACCGTGACCCCGAAATTTTCAACAAAGCCGTTGAATTATTTCGCCAAGAAGCCGTCCGTTTAGACGAACTAGGAAAACACCCGCAAATCCCCACATTATTAGCCTGCTTTGAACAAGAAGGTCATATTTATTTAGTTCAAGAGTTTATAGAGGGAGCGACTCTTAAACAAGAATTAGACAAGAGTGTATACGATGAAGAGCAAATTTGGCAAGTGCTGCAAGACTTATTGCCCGTGCTGCAATTTATCCACGACAAGCGCGTAATTCACCGCGACATCAAACCCGAAAATATTATCCGCCGACAGTCAGACAACAAACTCGTATTGATCGATTTCGGCATAGCCAAACTGCTGACTGATTCAGCGATACTCCGTTCAGCAACGCTCATCGGCAGTCAAGATTATGTAGCTCCCGAACAAATGCGCGGCAAAGTATTTCCTGCTAGCGACCTTTACAGTTTAGGGGTTACTTGCATTCGCCTAATGACGCAAGTTCCTCCCTTGGATATGTACGACTGCAACAACGAGCGCTGGTGGTGGCGCGAGTTTCTTCCCAAAGCCACGAGTATTAGCGATGAGTTAGGTGAAATTTTAGATAAATTGCTGCAAACTCGTCTCACTCAGCGGTACAGTTTTGCTACGGAGGTTTTGCAAGATATCACAGCAGCTTTAGATATTCGCCATCAACATTTGCTTTCGCCCAAAAAGCCGATCGCTCCTGCTCTTAATCATAGCGACAACTCAACCGATATCAGCGCGCTACAAAGTCCTGATTCTCGGATTTTACCCACAAATGCCGTAGCCAATTCCGCAGAAACTTTTCCCTTATCTGTTACTTCAAATCTCGATCAAACCATGATTTCTGCACGGGGAATTAATTATACCAAACTACGAGATTTTTTGTCAAACAAAAAGTGGAAAGAAGCCGATCGCGAAACTTGGGGCTTGATGTGTCAATCTCTTTCCCAGCAACCGGGAACTCAGCTAGAAATTAGCCAAATTTACCAGATCCCCTGCGAAGATTTGCACACAGTCGATCGCCTTTGGCTGCACTACAGTCAAGGTCGGTTTGGCTTCAGCGTCCAAAAACAAATTTATGAAAGCGTTAAGGGAGACTATATCAGATTTTGCGATCGGGTCAACTGGCAAACCTACAATTCTGCTACTACTTTAGGGCAGATTAAATTTAGTCAGCAAGCACCAATCGGACACCTCCCCTCTCGCAGTTGGGTTGGCGGCATTCAGTGGCTGCGACACCTCGATGCCCTGTCAGCAAAATTAACCGAGTGCGACAATAATCCTGCTTGTAAATTGTAATTTGGTCTACCGACTCACTAAGTAAAATTTCATATTTAAACTCTACCTGAAAGCAGAGAAATTTGTCGAGCTAGATGTATCCATCGACCGAGGCTCGGTGCGATCGCTTGTCGCACAATGGATTAAGGCGAACACAGATAAAGTCTGCCATCCTTGAGACTTTAACAACAGAACTAAAAAGAGGTACCGATCCATGTTTTTTCATAAAAAAGAATTAATGGCTGCAGTCACAGTAGACGAAGCCAACCCCCGTTTTGCCCAATTGCTGCTAGAACAGTTTGGCGGAGCAACAGGAGAACTGACAGCAGCTTTGCAATACTGGGTGCAGTCATTCCACTGTGAAAATCCAGGGATTAAGGATATGCTCCAAGATATTGCGATCGAAGAATTCAGCCACTTAGAAATGGTGGGCCAACTCATAGAAATGCACACCAAAAACGTTGACCAAACAGAAGCTTACAAAAGCACTTTGTTTGCCGTGCGTGGCATAGGCCCACACTTGTTGGACAGCCAAGGTCAAGCTTGGACAGCAGCTTATATCAACGAAGGCGGGGATGTGGTGCGCGATTTGCGCGCTGATATCGGCGCGGAAGCAGGAGCCCGCCAAACCTACGAAGAGTTGATTAAACTAGCACCGGATATGGGAACGAAAAAGACGTTGCAGTTTTTGCTGACTCGCGAAATTTCTCACACTCAAATGTTCATGAAAGCTCTGGAATCTCTCGGTAAACTCACCGATCCGATGTTCGGCAACATTCCGCCAGATAACACCGTAGATCTCTACTTTAACTTGTCCACAAATGGCAAGGATGAACGCGGCCCTTGGAACTCGGAACCCACTTTCAAATACATTGCCGATCCCGCTCCCAAAGGTTAATTTGTGAGTTGTGTAGCGTGTGTGGCTTAGAAGATTTAAGCCCAGTGTTAAGTAATTTTTAAGCCGCACACCTTCTTTTTGAGGGTGTGCGGCTTAGAAGATTTAAGCCCAGTGCGTAGGTTGGGTTGAGGAACGAAACCCAACATTTTCTCTACAATTTTCCTTAACTGAACCTTATTGATTTTTAAGCCACGCACCCTAGGATATCGAACTTTTGTGTTGAGTATTTTTCAAGTCACGCGCCCAACGGTGTTATAATTATTTGAAATCCGGCTCGAACATTAACATCAAATCTATATTGAAATTGCGATCGACCTATTTATTAGTCTCTCACGGCAGCCGTGACCCCAGACCCCAACTAGCTTTGGAAAACCTAGGTCAACTGCTGTCTCAAACATTGGCTGACTCATTCCCCGCAGTCGCAACCGCCACCTTAGAACTCGGCCCCGCACCGCTGCACGAACAAATTTGCAGTTTTGGCGAACGTACACTGTCCCTGGGACTGACAGAATTGCAAATACTGCCTGTATTTTTATTGCCGGGAGTTCACGTCGCCGAAGACATACCGGCAGAGGTGGAAATTGCCCAACAAACTTTTGGTGACAAGCTAAAAATTGAATTGCGCCCGCATTTAGGTTCTCAGGAAGCAGGCTTAACAAAATTGGTGAAAAGTCAGATGGAAGAGGTGGCTTTTCTCCCCAATCTGCTATTGCCAAAATGGATTTTATTATCTCACGGCAGCCGTCGGCC
Source organism: Microcoleus sp. B13-B6 (assembly GCF_036705405.1). Taxonomy (NCBI): domain Bacteria; kingdom Bacillati; phylum Cyanobacteriota; class Cyanophyceae; order Oscillatoriales; family Microcoleaceae; genus Microcoleus; species Microcoleus sp. B13-B6. Next base: position 33,716 of record NZ_JAUBUJ010000005.1, on the reverse strand, counting down.
CGGAGGTAACTCGACTGTTGAGAAAATCGCCAGCAAACTCGGTGCACAGACCGCTTATTGGTCGGTAAAGCCGAGTTTGTCAGAACAAATTGACAGTTTGGTTCGTGGTGGACAGCAGCAAATAGGAATTGTGCCATACTTCTTATTTAATGGAGGAATTACAGATGCGATCGCCAAAAATGTCGCACAGCTAAAGCAGCAATTTCCTGCGGCGGAACTTCATCTCGCAAATCCTCTAGGCCCAAGTGTACAATTAGCAGACTTAATTGGGAATTTAATTCAAAAATGAACCGCAGAGGCACAGAAGAGGTAAAGGAAGCAAGAAAAATGTCTTTAGGAAAAGTGTATTTAGTAGGTGCGGGGCCCGGAGATCCGGGTTTGATGACCTTGAAGGGAAAAGCTTTGTTAGAGTGCGCGGATGTGGTGATTTACGACGCTTTAGTCAGCCCTCAAATTTTGGCAGCAATCAACCCCCAAGCAGAACGAATTGATGCCGGAAAACGCAAAGGGCGTCACTCGTTAATGCAGGACGAAACAACTCAGTTAATGATAGAAAAAGCTGGAGATAATGCGATCGTAGTTCGTCTCAAAGGCGGCGATCCGTTTATCTTCGGTCGCGGTGGCGAAGAAATGGAAGAGTTGGTAAAAGCTGGAGTGTCAGTAGAAGTCGTGCCCGGTGTAACTTCTGGGATTGCGGCCCCTGCTTATGCGGGCATTCCTTTAACACATCGATCGTACAGTTCTTCTGTCACCTTTGTCACCGGCCACGAATCAGCGGGAAAATATCGACCGGAGGTAAATTGGCAGGCGATCGCCCGCGGCTCCGAAACCATTGTAGTATACATGGGAATCCACAATTTGCCTTACATTATCGGCCAGTTAACAGCAGCCGAATTGAGTGCAGAAACGCCCATAGCATTAGTGCGCTGGGGAACGCGGCCGGAACAAGAAGAATTGATCGGAACTTTGGGTAGTATTGTAGAGCAAGTTGAGGCGGTCGGATTTGCAGCACCTGCGATCGCGGTAATCGGAAATGTCGTCAATTTGCACTCGATCTTGTCGGGCTGTCGGCCTGTTTCTCAGACTGTAGGATAAGCGCAGAAATTGCCCCTAAATCCTCGTAGGGTGCGCCGCGCCGCGCACCTTACTGCTAAATCTTTTTTTGCGATTAGTTATGCTCGCCAACAACTAACAACCAACCACTAACTAATGACTAATGACTAATGACTAATGATTAATGACTAATGACTAATGACTTAACGCGCCACCTGCCGCATATATTCCCCCCACAACTGAGCGGCATTTGAACTACCTCCCCCAGTCGGAGAATTATCATCATTTCCCAACCAAACTCCAGTCACCAGTTGCTGACTCGGAATATAACCGACAAACCACAAATCTCTATTATCATTAGTCGTGCCTGTTTTTCCAGCTTCTCCCAACCCCAAAGCAGCACTGCTACCCGTACCTCCCCGCACAACACCTTGCAGCATATCAGTCATAGTATCCGCTACGGCTTCCGAAACTAACTGCCGATTGGCAACGCCATCTTTTTGATACTCATAAATCACCCGGCAACTGTTAAAATCATTTCTATCTTTGCAATCGCTGCTGTCAATAATTCGCTTGATTACGTGGGGACGATTTCCCAAACCCCGATTTGCAAAAACCCCGAATGCACCCGTTAATTGCAACACATTAACTTCACTTTCCCCTAATACTAAACCAGGGTTAGAACGCAGTTCCGAAGTAATTCCCAAACGTCTGGCCATTCCCACTACATTGTCTAAACCGACATCCTGTGCTATTCTCAAAGCAACTGCATTTTCCGACTGTGCTAAACCCCGATACATATCCGCACTGCCGCTGGTTCTTTCGCAGCCGCTGTAACTTTGTCCGCCCCAAGAAAGGGGGGCGCAAGAATAAGTTTTATCGGGTGAGATTCCCTGTTCCAGGGCGGCTGCATAGCTGAAAATCTTAAATGTAGAACCGGGCTGTCTCAAAGCTTGGGTAGCCCGATTAAACTGACTTTTTAAGTAATCTACGCCCCCAACTAAAGCTAAGACTTCCCCGGTTGTACTATTGAGAGTTACCACGGCTCCTTGAGAAAAACCTGCACTGGCTCCGGCATTTTCAACAGCATTTCTGAGGGAAGCTTCAGCCACTTTTTGCAGGCCGGGATTCAAACCTGTTTCTACAATAAAATTGCCTTCTCTGGCTAGCTGCTCCCCCAGCAAAAACTCTAATTCGTCAAATACATAACTGTAGAAATAAGGAGCGATCGTACTTTGCAGATATTGGCGGGCTTTAGGATTGATCTCAATTCGCGATCGCCTCGCGCGATCGGCTTCTTCCTGAGAAATCGTCCCCAGGGCCCGCATCCGTTCGATCACTCGATCGCGATACTGTACCGCCAACTGATAATTTTGAATCGGATTAAAACTGTTTGGGGCAGGCAAAATGCCCGCCAAAGTTGCCGCCTCTGACAAAGTTAAATCCTTCGCAGACTTGCCAAAATAAAACCGAGCCGCATCCTCAAAACCGTAAAGGTCAATTCCCAAAAAGACGCGATTCAAATAAGTCAGCAACAGTTCATCTTTGCTGTAATAATTCTCCAGTTTCAAGGCAACTACAGCTTCCCGTAACTTGCGCCCTGCCGAATCTTGAGTTCCCACATAATCTCGAAACAAACTCCTCGCTAACTGCTGCGTCACAGTGCTCCCGCCTTCGCGAATTCCTCCCCCGCGAACATTGGTCAAAAGCGCGCGCAAAACTCCGATCGGATCTACCCCCAAATGCCAATTGTAGCGGCTGTCTTCCGAAGCAAGTACCGCCTTGGATAAATAAGGCGAAAAATCCTGCAATTGCTTTAATTCTAAGTGAGCGTTATTCTGAGGAGGACGCAGCGGAGTTTGCCCGTCGCGGGCGTAAACAATCACGGGGCCATTGATACTTCTCGGCAGAGGCCGCACTTGAAACTTTGTCGATTCCATGCCTACCAACACGGCAATCAAAGCGGTGATTCCGCTGACGCCATAAAAGCTGTAACGCACAAGTTCCAAATACCAAGGCGGCGGATATACGAATTGAATTCTAACAGCGGCGGCTAGTTCCGGCGGCCCTAAAGTGAACACGTCTCCGTGACGCAGGGACATACTTTTAACTCGCCTTTTGCCATTGTAAATGCCGTTGGTGGAGTCTTCATCTTTGATCACAAAAGGAGTCCGCCGCCGACTATCCCGCGACAGGGATAAGTGCACGTGACTGACAACGGGATTGCGAACTACTATATCTGAAGATTTGGACGATCGACCTAACAAATATCGATCGCCCAACAGCGGATAAACCTCAGCTTTAGCTGCACCCGCATCCTGCACCCACAGTTCGGGTACTTTGGCATTAGGTTTCAGCGCTAGCTGGTTAAAATTAACCTTAGCAATAGTCTGGACTGCTTGGGTAATCGCACCCAAGACGGTTTGAGGTTTGCGGGGCGGCGGCGGTGGGGTCATATTTCGCTGTGCACTACGATCGAGCGATCGGCTCTTGCACCATTCTACTCGCAACTTTTGGCTAATTTCACGATCTGCCCACACTCGATCGGCTATCGTCGGCTAGTGGCGATCGATTTTGGGGTTATTGGTGAACCCGCAAGGCCAGCAGTTGATTGAGCAAATCTCCATCCAGCCACAACAAATCCCGATCTCACCAGGAAATTAAATTATCATAAATTGCCCAAAAATTAATACTTTCGATAACATTTATAGCGGTTCTCAAGCGTGGTGAGGTATGGGGTGAGTCCTATGCCTATGCCCTATGCCCACGGAGGCCTATGCCCGCCAGAGCACCTCATGTTACTGAGAAAGGTTGATTAACAGTAAGACTTTTTCTGACATTTGCTAATAAGCACTTACATTTGCCTTCTTGTCTTCATGTCATATAGAATGAATTTAGCCACTCAGATGTAGGTGAAAAACCTTGGTAGTACGCAACCGCTATATAAATAAGTTGCCTCTACATTATCAAAGCAAATAATCAGATTGGCGTGGGGCTGTAAGCGATAACCAAGCTGAAGGCAAGAATATAAGTGCTTGTAGAAAATTCTACGGGCATCGGTTGATACGCCTTGGTTGAGCTCATATCTCAACTTATGTATTTGTTAGCAAATGTTAGCAAAAAAGTATCGGCTATACCAGATTTACCAACACAATTCGCCTAATAATTAAAACCCCCCTTTTTCAAGGGGGGTTAAAAGCCGAAAATCAGCTTGATTCTCCTTACATCGAAGAACCCAAACCGGCATAAGCACCGTAGAAGAAAAGACTCACAATGCTCAGAACACCGAGGCCTGCAACAGTAGCTACCAGCCACAAAGGAATTCTGCCACTTTCACTAAACATAGCCATCACCTCACTAATTTACAGGTAAACAAATTCGATCGAACTATCGAAAGCCAACTCAGACACCAGTTAATTAAAGAAATAACTGGAGAACAAAATACCCAAAACAAAAATCAGCAACAAACCCAAATACAAAGAAGTCCGGTTTAACTCAACAGGCTGCTCGTTGGGATTAGGAACGCGCTCAGGCATTGTAAACTCCTATCGTTGAATAAATTGCATTGCTGCGATCGCGCCCAAAAAGAAAATTGTTGGGACACCTAAAGTATGAACTGCCAACCAGCGCACCGTAAAAATAGGATACGAAATTGGCTCATTATTTGGGGTTCTGCTCGTCATTTTTCCAAATCCTTGTTAAATTACTTGGCGTTAATGAACTGATCTACTTGTTTCTTAGCTTCAAAGCGATCCGAGATAATCGGCACTTCTTCCCGCTGCTGTGTGAAATACTGGTTAGGGCGAGGAGTTCCGAAAGCATCGTAAGCCAAACCCGTTTGCACAAACAGCCATCCAGCAATAAACAAAGCCGGAATGGTGATGCTGTGAATTACCCAATAACGGATACTTGTAATAATGTCCCCAAACGGACGTTCTCCAGTTGTACCAGCCATTTAGAATCCTCCTTTCAACAACAAATTGACAGACAATCTCTCTTACTATTCTACTATCAAGCAGCTTGCGCTGAACCTTGATATTTAAGTAGAGTACCGCTCGCGCCGATCACAAATCCGCGATCGGGGCCCATAAAGACAATCCTGTAAAAATTAGCGGGAACATCTTCAACTTCGCGGTCTTTTAGCCAAGTTTTCCCGCCGTCCAAACTGCACAGCAAATTGCCGCCGCCGCCGGCTACCCAAACTTCATTATCAGTCCGGTAAGCCATGTCCAGCAAACCCCAACTCGCCTTGCGATCGGGAAAAAACGGTTTTCCCCAACCTTCAGGATTGGACGGGTCGCTAAACTGAATCTGACCGCCGCGGGCGAGCATCCACAAACGCCCGTCCTTGGTAAAGCCCATATTTTGCAGGCGGCGAGAACTATTGCGGTTGTGAGGTTCCCAAGCTTCTTGTCCTGGTTTCCACACCGAGTAGAAATTGCCCTTCGAGGAAACCGCAACATACTGCCCGTTTTCAGAACGGTTGATATTGCGAACTACCCCAAAAGAATCCTGCACGACAGCTTTCCAATTTTTGCCGCCGTCAGAAGTCCGGTAAATCGCCCCGACATCGGTCGTCATCTCGGCGGAATTCGGGCCCAAAGCCGCGATCGTACTCGGAGAACCGGGCAACTGAGAGCTCAAAGCAATCCGCGTCCAAGACTTGCCCTCATCGTTCGTGTGGAGCAAAACAGAAGGCTGGCCGACAATCCAGCCTTCGGAACCAGAAAAACTCACCGACGCAAAACGCGACCTCGGATCGTCGATATCCAGTGCTATGGACTTCCAGCTAGTACCGCCGTCGAGCGTTTCGAGCAGAGTCGCCTCAGAACCCACAACCCAGCCGTGCTGAGGATTGCCCGTAAAGGCAATATCCTGCAAATTAGCTTCCGTCGGCAAGGAAATCACTTGCCAGGGGTTGTAACTCACAGAACCGATGGTGCTGCAACTCGTACAGATGAGCGCAGCGGCCAATAACATTACAATTCGTTGCCAAAATCTCACAATCGTTTTACTGCAAACCATACATACTAAGTAACAACAAGAAACCAACGACCAAGCCGCCAAAAATCAGCAAACTTTTCTGACCTTCGGTCATGCCGTTGACACCGACACCGTAGCGCTGATTTGCCTTAAATCCCGATACCCCTTCCATCTGACCGAGATTTTGAAACATCGATTTGCGCGCCCCGCAAACGGGACACACCCAAGTCGGGGTCACATCTGTAAAAGCAGTGCCAGGGGCAATTGCATTTTTAGGATCGCCTTTTTTAGGATTGTAGACGTAGCCGCAGGCTCGGCACTCGTGCCGATCGAGGGTATTAGTCTCCGTGGCTCGATCGCTCATAAAATCTCTAGGAGTGTGGAAACCGCGTACCTTGATGGTCACGTATGAAACAGGACGCTGAATAAATTCAGAGTCCCCGAAAGGGGTTGGATAAGTAGAGGAGTAGTGCTTATCCATTTCCCTGTATGCCGGGAAGCGCCTTGCTACTCCAGTAATGTGAGCTTCGCCAATGTTATCGGTCGGTAATTTCCCAGAGACACTTCCTTAACCCCTTACAGATGTTTAATCCCTAGGTTACAGAGCAAGGAACTAGCTACGGATTCCTTGGTGTGAACTTGAACTCTTGCCGATAACGTAGCCCCGAAAGGGGACTGAGGCTGATCAACTTGGGGCTTCAGTTTTTATGCCCGAAGCCCGCGACTTGCCGTCGGGGGTAGTTGACAGCTCAAAAAGAGTAGGTAAGCTAATCTTAAAATATACATTAAAAATTATTGCAGAAGATGGAGGATTAATCTCAACTAACTCGTAATTTTAGCTACCCACAATCTATATAATGTAAAGACAAGTTACAGAACCCTTTCACCTAGGCAGTAATTATTCACCGTGTTTGCACTCAGCGGCTACGAGTATTTCTTAGGCTTCCTGTTAATTTCCAGCCTAGTCCCTATCCTCGCCCTCACGGCGTCTAAGGTACTGCGGCCCAAAAGTCGTCCCTACGACCGCCGCACTACCTACGAATCCGGCGTCGAGCCGATCGGCGGAGCCTGGATTCAGTTCAACATCCGATATTATATGTTCGCCCTGGTCTTCGTCATCTTCGACGTAGAGACCGTCTTCCTCTATCCTTGGGCGGTTGCTTTCAACCAGCTAGGACTGTTGGCTTTCATCGAAGCCTTGTTTTTTATCACGATCCTCGTTATTGCTCTTGTCTATGCATGGCGCAAAGGAGCCTTGGAATGGTCTTAAGTTCTGACAAATCACAAAAACCTCTAATTGTCAACCCCGCTATTCGCCCGGAAGTCACATCCCAACTCTCAGAGAACGTCATCCTGACAACAGTGGATGACCTCTACAATTGGGCGAGACTTTCGAGCCTGTGGCCGCTGCTTTTCGGCACAGCCTGCTGCTTCATCGAATTTGCAGCTTTGATCGGATCGCGCTTTGACTTCGACAGATTCGGCTTAGTACCGCGATCGAGCCCCCGGCAAGCCGACTTGATCATCACCGCCGGTACAATTACCATGAAGTACGCCCCCATCTTAGTGCGGCTGTACGAACAAATGCCGGAACCCAAATACGTCATCGCAATGGGCGCTTGCACCATCACCGGCGGAATGTTCAGCGTAGACTCCCCCACAGCAGTCAGAGGCGTTGACAAACTGATTCCCGTAGACGTGTACATCCCCGGCTGTCCCCCCCGCCCAGAAGCGATTATTGACGCAATTATCAAACTGCGGAAAAAAATCGCCAACGATTCTATGCAAGAACGGGCCAATTTGCTGCCAACCCACCGCTACTACACCAGACCCCACAAAATGAAAGTAGTAGACGACATCTTGGATGGCAAATATTTGTCAATTCCCGGCCGGATGGCGCCGCCGAAAGAATTGACGGAAGCGATGGGAATGCCAGTACCGCCGGCCCTGCTTGCAGGACAAAAACAGGAGGTAAACCGTGGCTGAGACAGAAACCTCAATTGTTGAAGCCGGGAAGGTTTCCCAGTGGTTGACTCAGAATGGCTTTGAACACGAAGCTTTAGCGGCCGATAATTTGGGCGTGGAGATATTAAAGGTCGATCGAGACTTCTTAATTCCAATGTCAACAGCACTGTATGCCTACGGGTTTAATTATATGCAGTGCCAGTGCGCCTACGACCAAGGGCCGGGAGAAGATTTAGTCAGCGTTTACCACTTGGCTAAGCTGACAGACAATGCTTCCCATCCCGAAGAAGTCCGCGTCAAAGTATTCATTCCCCGCGAAGATCCCAGAGTGCCATCAGTCTACTGGATTTGGAAAGCAGCCGACTTTCAAGAGCGGGAATCCTATGATATGTACGGCATAGTCTATGAAGGACATCCGAATCTGAAACGGATTTTGATGAACGAAGATTGGGTAGGCTGGCCGTTGCGGAAAGATTACATTTCCCCTGATTTTTACGAATTGCAAGACGCTTATTAAGGGAGTTTTGAGTTTTTAGCTCAAAATACAGTTGGTCGTTTTGCACCCACTTCTTTGAGGAGTGGGTGCATTTTTTTTACTCCTTTCTGGAAAACCCTCGATTGCACGGTATTTCTAAAAAGGCACTCGCCCAAGACAAAACTATTTTAAATTGATGCCGGAAAACCCTGAGTAGATTTGTAAAAATGATTAATATTTGAGATTCATTGAACACTAAAGAGTTAAAAATGCTAACCAAACCGACAACTCCACTCAGTAAAAGAGAACCCGACGGATTCCTCAAAATCAGTCTAAATCTCACAATGGGAATTGGAATTACTACCTTTATTGCAGCCTTAACTTTAATCGCTGTTCATTTTTATGACTCAAAATCACAATACCGAGACACTTTAAATTTTGCGGTAACTACATTAGCTACTGCCGCAGGAATATCTAGTGCCGTATATGCTTTGCGGGGAATCGAAATCAATTTAGAGGACAAAAAAATCGATCGAACCTTACGTTACATACAAATATGGAACGATCCTAGCTATTTTAGTGTTCGACAAATTGCCGCAAAAATTCATAAAGATCTCAAACCGCTAGATGAGACCAAAAGTAATGAGTACATGAATCAGATATATGCAGATGCAGAGAAAAAGCAGGAAATAGTCAATATTCTTAATTTTTTAGAAGAAATGTCTATGTGTGTCCATTTCGGTCTCGTTGACGAAAAATGTTTGAAAGAGTTTTATCGATATATAGTTTGTACTTATTGCGATACCTTCACGCTCTTTGTTCACCGATCGCGAAGAGACAAACAGAGCCCGAGGCTTTACATCCACTTAACAGATCTATGTGAGCAATGGAGACATTAATTACCCGACTTTTTATTGTTTGTAAAAGGTTTTACCGAGCGGATTCAGGATCGAACTGAGTCAAATGAAGAAAACAATCTGGAAATATTTCCGGATTGTTTCTAGAGAAATGGAAGAGTCAATTAAAGGAAGTGTAAACTGAGCCATAAAAGGTGCATCAGTCTCCTTGAAGGTCTTTACTACTCTGGAGACAAGGACGTAGTTGTGCTTTTTGTGTAATAAAAGGAGAAATGATGAAACGATTTACTTGTTACTCAATCGACTTACTTTTTGAAGGTGATACAGGCTTCTAAAACCTGTTGGCTTTTGTCTGTCATTAATGATTATTAGTGTAGCAGATGCGAGAGAAAGTCACCTATCTTTAAAATTGCATCCAACCGTGACAATTGTCACGAAAGCTAACATTTTCATACTCGACAGAACCGCTAATTTTTGCAGAGAGTGAGGGGCAACTCACTTTCTGCACTTGACTTTTACCTAATTCCCTAGAACTCATCAACCTAATTTCCATCTAGAGAGTTAGGTTGATGAGTATCTCCATATTTCTCCACCCTCACACATCCAAGTTTATAGATCTCCCTCAAAATATGAAGGCGATCCCATTTGTTGATTCTCAGCATTACTTAACAGCGTAATCGACAAGCCCGATGCCACTCGATCGTTATCTTTTTTGTTAAAGTCCTTCATTTTCTGCTTTCTCCAAAATGTAGATGGATCGGAAAACCTAGCTTGAGAACGGGGCAAAATGCTTCGATCGCAGTACCTTTTGCTTGGAAAACCATAGAAGCCTCTCAATAATCTGAGATTGAGCCACATCCTGAACCTTTCCAAGTCAAATAAATCTGCAAAACACCAAACTTACATTGCAACACGCTAAAAATTATCGTTTGGCCCGACTTCAGCTAAGTTATGATGTAAGTTATGATGCGTCATCGACTAGCTTCAACATGGAGAAATCCCGATCGAGTTGGCGACCAATCATAGACTTAACTCCGTTTTAAGGGTTTAGGCAATCATACGCAATTAAAAAAATGATAGTCCAAAAAACCTCTCTATGTCAACTTTTTTTGTTAACGAGTTTTAGAGAAGTCTTTGGATTATACAAGACTGAGCTCATTGAGCTATCAGCCTCTGATTTGTCGCATTTACCAATATAAAACAAATCGCAATAAACGTCAAGCTTGTCGATGATATACGGCATCAACTTTAACGAGCCTCATCTCCGCTCGTTAGTGATATCGATCGCTTGAAGAGCAGATTGAAATCCTTTCCGGTATCCAGAATAAACTGTGTACCGATAATTAACATCAGTTATTTTACTGAAAAAAGCAAACTCGATATTTCAGAACCTAGTTAACTCTACTATTTAACTTCCAAGCACAGCCTGGGAACCCATGTTCAGAGGCTCTGCCTCGCTTGCTTTAGAAAACAGGAGGCTCTCGGATCTACTCTGTTTCAGTCTCCTCGCGGGGAAAAGGTAGTATGTCGCGAAACTTTAATTTCCAGAAAGTCAGCCTGCATCACAAATTTCAAGATAAACTGAGGGCTGCTTATTCGTATCAGCTTTTCTATGCTCATTCCAAATGCAAAGAATGCAGTTGTTGATATTCGTAAACTTCGTGACTACTGCCTCAATCCAGAACACGACGATGGCAAACACAAAGCGCGGCTTTTTTCGTCAATTCTTGGCATGACACCTGACAATTCTGAGGAATTGCGCCAAAATTTGGTTGAAGTTATTCAAACTCACGAAGTTCAGTTAGGGAGGCGGGATGGGTTCGGGCAACGCTACATCCTAGATTTCACGATTGAATGGCAAAATAGAAGTGCAACCCTTCCGAGTGGCTGGATTATTGAGCATGATTCCGAGATTCCGAGATTAACAACCTGCTATCCTCTGTAATGTCTGGAGGTAATAAAAGTGGCAAAGAATACAATTAAATTACTCGATGTCGTTGCCTTGACAGTTGATGTTCCTGAATACAATCTCTGGCGCGGACAAGTAGGGACAGTGGTGGAACTGTTGGCTGATGGTGCAGCGTTTGAGGTTGAATTTAGCGATCGCAACGGACGCACTTATGAATCTGTTGGGCTGTATCCAGAGCAAATCATGGTGTTGTATTTTGAGCCAGCATCACCTGATATCAAACCAGAAATGGTTACAACATAAGTCGCACAATAACTTGTGGACTTTATAAAAAATGGAAATTTGTAACCGCTGATGCACGCAGATAAACGCAGATAGATAGAGATATAATTTATATTATCGGTATTTCTGAAAACCTATGACTCAAGCTTTACCCAAACTCGTAAACTTCGAGGAATTTGTGGAGTGGCTGCCTGAAAATTCGGCGGTACGCTACGAACTGCATAATGGAGATATTGTTGAGATGGCACAACCAGTAGGCGAACATGAGGAAGTTAAAGGCTTTCTTACAATCAAAGTTTCCGTTGCAATCGATCGTCTGGGGTTGCCATACAGTATCCCCAACCAAGCGATAGTTAGACCTCCTGAAAAAGATTCTGGGTATTTCCCCGATGTGTTGGTGCTAAATCGTGCAAATCTGGTAAATGAGACATTGTGGCAAAAACAATCTATCCTCAGTTGGGGTGCATCGATACCGTTGGTAATTGAGGTTGTGTCAAGTAATTGGCGCGATGATTACTATTTGAAATATGCTGATTATGAGGAGATGGGTATCCCTGAATATTGGATTGTGGATTATGCTGCGTTGGGTGGACGCAATTTTATTGGCAATCCCAAACAACCGACAATTTCTGTCTGTAACTTGGTTGATGGTGAATATCAAGTCCTCAAGTTTCGAGAGAACGATCGCATTGTGTCGCAAACTTTTCCCGATTTGAACCTCACAGCAAATCAGATTTTTCAAGCTGGTTTAGTGTAAGCGGATCTCTCGTAAATTTGGATTTTTTAACCGCTGATGCACGCAGATAAACGCAGATGAGTACACAGGAATTACTTATAAAAAGCAAAGAAACCGGGTTTTTGACCTCGCAAAAAAACCCGGTTTCTGACTACTCGTGCGTCAGCCTTATAAACGTAAAATATCGTTTATAAGGCTGAATGATTAAACCACAGAGAACACAGAGGACACAGAGTCAGAGATTGAGAGAGATGAATAATTTCGATGCCAATGGATTTGAGATCGGAACATTTGTCATAGCAATCCGCGATAGCGAATAAACACCAACAGCACCGCCCACGATCCTAATGCGACTTTGACTGCAACCAGGATATTGAGCAAGGGGAGAATGCCACCGCTGAAAAGTGTGCCTAACTCTCCGTGCGGTAACTCATATCCTGACAGAGTGATAACGGACAATACAATGAAAACAAGTACCGAAACTTTCTCCAAAGTCGCGGCGTGCCAGCGCTGGTAGATTTCTTGCATCCACTGCGGTGATGAGGTAATCGCCACCAAGCCGATCGCAGTTCCCCCCGCTACACCCGCTGCAAAACCACCGCCTGGACTTAAATGCCCGCGAATTGCTAGTTCGACACCCACCAACGCGGCAATCGTCGCTCCCAATCGCGCCAAAATAATCGATGGTTGATCGGTAAACTGATATATGGCGCAGGACGGCTGTTCATTGGCTAGCATAAAACTTGCACCCAAGATGGCGATCGTAAATACTACGACTTCAAAGATCGTGTCGTACAGCCGATTTCGCAAAATGATACCGGAAACCGCATTGGATACTCCACTATCTTGAACAACCAATTCGACGATCGAACTTTGCTGCGATAAGTCCATTGTGGGATTGGCGATTAGCAGCATTTTGATAAACAGCGCTATCCCTGATAAAAAGTAAACCCACTTCATCAATGTTTGTCCTCTGCGTCAGGTGTATTTACATAGGTTAGGGTTGTCCCCGGTGATGAAAGTTCGGTTTGCATGATGTCGTAGACACGCCGAACTCTGATTGCTGTGTTATAAAGTTGCGCTTCGCCACTGTGTTCTAGTGGGTCTTCTGGGGAACAAGCTGCATGAACTTCTTTTTCCATCAGCGCCCGCTGCAATGCCTGTGCACTCGCATAGGGAACGAGTTCCAGGCGCATATGGCGTTTCTCAAAAACTGTGCGGATGTCATCTATCAGTTGCTTAAAATGACCTGCGGTTTTGTCGTTTGGTATAGCATCGCCCTCTGTCCCCTCTTCGATTACACCCAGACGCAGCACGAAGGATGAACGCACCGTCACTGCATAAAGTGTAATCGCGAGTAGAGTACCCATCAAGGCTTCGGTCAAGCCCACATCCCCCGCGCCTAAAATTGTATACACCAAGGCGGCGATCGCTCCCAATACCCCCCGCAGCAGCAATGCGTGGTATGGATTGACCTGAAATACCACCATACCAGCAGCTAAGGGTAGCAGAGCGACGAGGACATAAATGTAGCTATTATCGTTCATAGTCAGTCCCTGTTTTGGAACAATAGGCCAACACATATCCCAGCATTGTGTTCCAGGTTGCTAAGCAAATGAGCGCCAGAATCAGCAGGGGCCATTTACTGGGTATTTGCAGCAGCAATCCGACGACTATCGCGATCGAACCCAGCGTATCTGCTACCGAAAGACTGTGCAGTTTATATAAAACCGATCGCTTCCCAAGTAGGTAAGAAGTACCCCAAAACCAGAAAAAAATCCCTATACCGATGCAGGTATAGCTCAATACATCTATTACGATCATGCTTCACTGATACGTTTGATTATTTGTGCCAACAACATCAATCCAGCATTACCCACACTGAGGATAATCGCCGCCACCACACCGATCATCCAATCATCGCGCCAGACGGATATGACGAGAGCGATGATTGCCGCCTTGGTCGAAATACTGGCAAACGCCAACATTGTCTGCCAGATATCATGATCTTTCCATACCTCGTACATGGGTATGAGCAGAGCCAAAATCATGGCTATTAAAATCACGTTGTTCAAGTTGTTCAATTGTGTGTACTCCTGCTTTTTTCTTACTTAATATCGGGGCGGGCTCGCGTGCCCAACCCCCTACACCCCACAAGAAACTCTTGAGAATAGTGCAACTTAATAGACCTCTGCCATCATTGTGGAACAGGCATCCTGCCTGTTCTTGACGGGCTGTTTCGCGGGTGGGGGCGGGTTTATTTAACCTGTCTGCAATCTTTAAAGCTATTGGTGAACCCGCCCCTACAGATTCTTGAGAATGATCCAATATCGAGCGTGTAAATAAACTCGGGTATGTCACAAAATGTAAAGTATCGTAACCCCTGCGATAGAGCACTTTTACTAACTGCGGACATACTTACGTATTTTATCGCCTATCTACTTATTTATTTCTCCCTTCTCTGCGTTCTCTGCGTTCTCTGCGGTTAAATAATTCCGAAAAAACTTCAGCTAATTACTCGAAGTCCGTCGCACTCGGTGTACTTCGTAAAAACCCTCTTCGTGATATTTCACGACAATCGTCTTAGGAGTAAAAGTGATCAGGAATACATCTAAGAATATCAGCAAGGGCGATCGATGGTTTGGCACTTTTTCCATGATCACATCTTCGTGTCTATGGGGGCGGAAGATGAGTTCAAAAGCTTCCAGATAAGCTATCGGAATCGCCATCAAGATTTTACCGAACACCCCCAACCATTCTCTCAAAGGTTCCGGGGGTGAGTAGCTGCGCGGCAACAGGAAAGCAATGATGAAGCCGATCGCAATATTTGCCAAACTAAAATCGGCAGTGAGTAGAAACCAGATCGTCAGTCTTAATATTAGCTGTCCAATCATGTTGAGAATGCCATCCAGAATAGTAGGAGCGAAATCAAGCTCATAACACCGACCAAATGATCGAATTGTTCAAGCATACGTGGCAGTTTGATTGCCGTGCGTTGAAAAATTAGAAAATAGGCTAACCAACCAACGCCGATGATGGCGATCGCCTTAAGCATATTGTCCAGCGTATAGGCCTCAACATAAAAGGCATTGGCTGCAATCAGCCCACCTAGCAACAGCAACACCGCAGGCCAAAAACCGGGTTTTGATTTTGCTGCTCCACCACGGGGCAGAAAGATGAATTTAGCAAATAGGATAGCCGTTCCTACGGCTGCCACATTCATGGCGATCGCATAAGGGGGTGTCAAATTCTTCAAAGTCAACATCTTTGCCCCAAAGCCAACCAAAAAGGGAAAGCCTGAGATCGAAAGGCTAGCCACCACTAACGCAATCCAGAGCGTAGTATTAATCTGCTTTTGTCGCAATTCCTTAAAGTCGCGGCTGGGTAAAGAACCCGCAATCAGGAATAGCGCCGATTTGACCACGCCGTGGGCGAGGGCATAAAAGCCTGCCACTTCCGGGGCTACGAGAATCCAACCTAACTGCGAAACCGTGCTGAACGCCAGCATCCGCTTGGTATCCTTTTCAAAGATGCCATAGAACACGCCCATCAACGCCGCCCCGACTCCGAAAATCTGGACGATGGGTGCCACCTCCTCCACCATCAGCGCACAGCGCACGAGGGGATATACCCCGGCTTTAACCACAATTCCTGACAGCAAAGCCGACACAGGCGTTTCTGATTCCGAGTGAGTTAACGGTAGCCATAACCCCGATACAAACACACCTCCCTTAACCAAGAGAGCCATAAAGATCAGAGCTGTCGCCTCTGGGGGCGCTGCACCCAAGCCGGCAAAACTAAACGAATTACTTGCCTTATAAACCAGCACAGCACCGACTAGATAAAACAGCATGGCCGTGTTGCTAATAAATAGATAGCGCAAAGCCACCCAAATCGATCGATCGGTGCGAGGATAGGCAATCAACAGAAACGCCGCAATCCCGCTGACTTCTAACCCCACATATAAACTGATAAAGTCACTAGAGGCAAAGGCCGCATTCAGGCTGCCGTGTACCATCAGAATCTGTGCATAAAAAAATGCCGTCTTCTCTGTGGGCCAACAGTAGATAATCACCGCTGCTGTGACTAAGGCATTGGTTAAGATGAAATACCCGCTCAAGCGATCGACTAACAACGTGACACTGAAATTATCCAGTAACTCCAGCGTCACCGCTGACGGCATAACAAAAAGCTGGAACGCATAGGCAGCGGACGCGAGCGCTCCGAATATTGCGAGATACTTGTCAAACTTCGGAATCAAATAAATAGTAAACCCGACAAAAAACGGGAGTCCAATCCAGGCTAGCGTCAGGGTATTCATGGGGTATTATTCATCTCGATTTCGTTACTTTCTAATGTCGGATTATCTCGTGCCAGCTTCATCACACTTACCAGCATTAAAGCCTGAATCGAAAAGCCGATCACGATCGCCGTTAAGATCACCGCTTGGGGAACCGGATCGGCGTAAGCGACAACATTTTTCCCCTTTGAAATAATTGGTGTCAGCAAGCCTTCTCGCGATGCCACCACCACGTAATAGGCGATAACCCCTGTACTCATGACATCCATACAGACGATTTTCATGAGCAGGTTCTTTTTAAAGATGATACCAAAAAATCCGCAAAATACTGTTGCCAATACCAATGCTTCTAACATGGAAATTGCGTGTTGGATAAGGGGTTTTTGTTATTATATTTGAATTAGCGTATATTATTTCTAATTGGACTTAGACATTTTCTAGCCCCTAAAAGGTCTGAAAAGCTGTCTAGGTAAGGGAAAGAGTTTTATGCCCCGTCAGAGCTGAAACCCTTGTCAGTGCTGGAGCTATCCCAATTCAAGCTCAAACCGTTTACCTGTCTTGGTTTGCAGCCATTTCTGACCGGATTTTTGTCTAAGTCCCGTTAGCGAATCTGTGGCCGACAACGAAGTCCGATCGTCCATCTTTCCCCGGTTTCTGACCACTCGTTCCTCCAGGAGTGTTCAATTTAACTGGGGCGAACTTCAGTAACTTCAATCATTCCGCAAGGCGGCGATCGGATCTAAGCGAGCGGCATTCCGAGCCGGTAGCACTCCAGCTAATAAGCCTACAGTAAAAGATAGCCCAAAACCTGCCGCGATCGACCATACAGAAACCACAAACGGAAATTTGAACGCTGTCGAGGCCCCAAAGGCGATCGCAACTCCCAACCCAATACCCGCCGTTCCCCCCACCGTGGAAACTAAAATAGATTCCGCCATAAATTGAATGAGAATTGCTGCATTAGTAGCGCCTACCGCTTTGCGAATCCCAATTTCCTTAGTGCGTTCCACAACAGACACCAACATAATATTAGCAATACCGATGCCGCCAACCACCAAAGAAATTCCGGCGATCGAACCCACCATCACCGTAAATAAACCTATCACATTGCTGAAAGTATTAACTATTTCAGCTTGATTTACAACTCGAAAATCATCCGGTTGTGGCGGATAAATATTGTGGCGCAAGCGCATGATATTTTCAACTTGAAATTGAGCATCCGCTAAATCCGCTTCGCCCGCAGTTTCCAACCAAAAACCCGATATTGCAATCCCCGCTAAAGAATTTCTCCCCACAATTCGCGAAGACATATTTTTGAGGGGAATATACACTCGATCGTCCTGATCGGTTCCCCCTACAGACCCCTTAGTTTCCATCACCCCAATGACCTTGTAGCGGTTTCCCTGAATGCGAATATCAGAGGATAGCGCATTAACTCCGGCTCCAAAAAGTTCGTCCCGCACCTTAGAACCGAGGACAACTACAGGCTCAGCAGCATTCAATTCATCCTCGTTAAAAAACCGTCCTTCTTGGGGTTGAATGTTCTTCACATCGGGATAATTTAAATCCGTTCCCAAAATCGAAGTAAATGAATTTTGTCCGCCGTAAACCACTTGCACTTGGCGCTGCAAATAAGCCGAAATCGCCTTAACTGCGGGAGCTTGTTTGCCGATCGCCCTAGCGTCATCCCAAGTAAGAGTAGTAGCAGAACCGCTTCCCTGACTGACACCACCCGATCGCGAAGCGCCGGATAAAACCAACAGCACATTTGTACCCAAAGCCTTTAACTGTTCTTCAGTTGATTTTTGTACACCCTGTCCCACCGAAGTAATCGCAATTACCGAAGATATCCCAATAATTACGCCCAGCATAGTTAAACTGGTACGCAACTTATTATTCCACAGCGCCTCTGTTGCCATGAACGCGATTTGAACGTTAGTGATTTTGTTGGTACCGGGGCGAGTCTGTAATTTCATATTAGACCTCTTGCAAAAAAAATCTATGTTAGAATTAAAGCTTTTGAATTTTAGACCTGAGAGCTAACTCATAATTGTAAAGTGCTGACAACAAATTACAACGGAGACCATAACGGCGGCGACGATTTCGATAACGACTGGACAAAATTTTGAAAACTTTTGGCTACCGAGGGCGGCAATGACCATACCACCAATCAGAAAGCCGAGCGTTGGGGACTGCAACTGAGACGCAAGTCCCGCAGGCAAGAAATACGGCTACTAAAAAGCCGGGTTATGCCCCGGCTTTTTAGGTCTGTGTCGTCTCGATTCAACAGCCGTCTGGTCCACAGAAACTGTGCCCGTACAGTACCTCCGCGTCACAGAGATAGATCATGCCCGCAAAATCGAGGAAAAACTTGACTGCGACCTGATCCGCAATATTCTCGGCCATATCCCGATCCTGGGTGAGTACCTCGAATTTTATATTCGCCGTGGTGTCAGAAACGCTGGGTTGTCCCGACGAGCGCACGTTGCGACTGCCTTTACCGCCGGTTTCCACAACCGTATAACCAGTTGCCCCGGCTTCTTCGATGATATGGGCGATCTTTTTCAGCAGAATCTTTTCCGTGACGATGACAAGCTTTTTGGCTGGCTTGGGCATATTGGTTACCTCCTTACCTACGTATGTTGATCTTAATATATTGAGTTGCTTGGTCTGCCGGGTCAAGGGAGCGCCGACAGACAGCGACCCGTCTGGGATTAGCGGCCGCCTATCGCCTGGGCCAGCCCGAGGAAGAGCGGTATACACAAGCCGATCGCAATGGGTGTACCGATGGCTGTGGATGCGCCGATGTAGGCGGAGGGATTGGCCGACGGGATACCGGCTCGCAACGTGGGCGGACCTGAGATGTCTGAACTGGAGGCGGCAATAACAGCCAGGATCACAACACCGCCCAGGCTGAATCCTGTGGTGTAGTGGGCAATCATGCCGAGACCGAAGGCGATGAACCCATGCACCACCGGTGCCACTACGCTATACACGACGTACCACTGGGCAACCTTACGTAGTTCGCCAAGTCTTGACCAAGCCTCCATACCCATGACCAGCATCAAGATCGAAAGCAAGCCGCGGAAGAGGGGGTCGTAGAAGCTTTTATAGACACTTTCCGGCTGGGTGAACAGGCCAAGAGCAATGCCGAGCAACATTGCCGATAGGGCAGGACCCTGGAGGCTTTCCTGCACGATCGGCCATATCTTGACCCGATTATCCGCAGGCTTCTGCTGCTTGCTGAGATACTCTTGCCGGCCGCGGGGATAATCTTGCTGATCGGGATAATCGCCTGCTGCAACGGGCTGCTTGCTGAAAGACTCCTGCACGGTAGAGTGGGCTGCTGCACTACCCTTCTTCTGGTTGAGATAAATGTTGGCCACCACAATCGCCGTTACGAGCGCTGGGATATCCATGAAGGGATAGAGTGCGGCAGCCCATGCCTCGTATGGCATTTTTTGTTCTTCCAGTAGTGTCAGGGCTGCAGCCATGGTAGAGCCACTCACAGCACCAAACAATCCCCCGGTCGCAATCGCATCTATGGTGTTGACCTTCGGCAGCTTGGCCAACGTATAGCGCGCGATGAATACAACAAGAACCCCTACTGCTACAGCAGACGCTGCGGGTATCACCATCTCCGTCAGGTTGGAATTGCGGATCGCCTGACCACCGGTCAGACCGATTTTCATGAGCAGCATGAAGACGATGATCTGATTAATCGCCTCTGGAATTACCAATTCGCTACCAAGGGCGGCAATGACCATACCACCAATCAAAAACCCGAGTGTTGGGGACTGCAACTGCTTAACGAAGTCCATTAAGAACAAGGACAAAAAATCCACGAATACCTCCTTCCGCCTCCTCTAACGAAGAGTGATTATTGTGAGCAGTGAGCTTTAAGAAGTAAGGGTGCAGCGCTTCAACCCTGCCGACAGGTGTTACGGGAACACCTGTCGGCAGGGGATTCAGAGATAGCCGATCTCCGAATGGGGCTCGAAGGTGTCGCTGTCCTGCAGTAACTTCTATAGATCAATATCTATTAAGTAGGTAGGCGGTGTAAAGCCCAACTATGTCAACGATGGTAAAGTATCCTTAGCCCTAAGCGTGGCTGACTGAGCAATGTTTACATACAGTTACATTGTTCAGTTTAATCCCGCCTACTTACTTAAGACCCCAAATTCTATGTACTTAAGTCTATCCTTAAATTCGCAGTAACGCGCCTTCGCGGTTCAATAAAAAAATCAAAACCCTAACGCAAGCGCCTTCCGCCACCCGGTTGCAAACCCGGAATTCCACCCGATGGATTTTGGGATCTAGGCCGCAATCCGGGGGGGAAACTCATCAGCACTTTTTCATTTCCTTTCAAACCCGATCGCACTTCCGTCTTATCATCCACCGTCATACCAGTCTTAATCGGCATAAAAGCAGGTTTACCATCTTCTCCACCCGCAACATAAACCCCCGTTTCCCTTTGTTGGCGGACAATTGCCGCAGTCGGAACTACCAAAACATTTTTGAGTTCACCAGCCTTAAACTCAACATTCACATTCATGCCCGATCGCAGCATTTGTTTATCATCATTAATAATTGCCGCTTTTACCTCAAAACTTGTCACATTTTGCTGGACGATCGACTGAGGCGAAATTTGAGTGATTTTACCTGCAAAAGTCTTTCCCGCAAAAGCATCGGCTTGAATAGACGCAGCCTGGCCCATCTGAATCTGAGAAATATTAGTTTCTGCTACGTTTGCTACTAATTGATTTTTTGAAGCTAAGGACAAAATCGAAGAAGAAGTCGCCGAAGAAACCGCACTACCTGCCGTAGTGGGAGTCACAAAAGCGCCCGGATCGGCGTACTTGCGGGTAACAGTGCCGGTGAAAGGAGCCCGTAACACAGTGTCGTCGATCAGCGCTTGAACGCTTTGCAGGCTGCCTCTAGCGGCGAGAACTTGGGCGCGGGCTTGGGCGATGTCTTCGGGGCGAGAACCAGCTTCTAGCAGCGCCAAAGCTTGCTGTTTTTGCTCCACTGCAGCCCGCCCCGCAGCGATGTCTTCCGGGCGTGCGCCCGATCGCGCCAGGGCCAAAGCTTGCCGTTTTTGCTCCACAGCAGCCCGCCCCGCAGCGATGTCTTCCGGCCGTGCGCCCGATCGCGCCAGGGTCAAAGCTTGCCGTTTTTGCTCCACTGCAGCCCGCGCCGCAGCGATTTCTTCGGGGCGAGTACCCGATCGCAGCAAAGCTACAGCTTGTTCGGCTTGCCTGACTTGCGTTTGAGCTCGATCGCGCTCGGTGCGGGAGTTGTTGACAATTTGCAAAGCAATGGCTCCGGCATTATAGAGTTCCTGATTTCTCTGAAAGTCTTCCTCAGCTTGGTTTTTGGCGTATTCGGCATCTCTGAGTTTGGCGATCGCTTGGGCGATGTCTTCAGCCCGATTGCCCTTTAGCAATTTTTGTAAATTAGCCTGTTGTTCAGCTAGTTGTGCCTCGGCTACGGCAATATCCTGCCTTCGATTGCCGTTGAGCAATTTTTGCAAAGTTGCCTGTTGTTCTGCTAGTTGTGCCTCAGCTACCGCAATGTCTTGGGTTCGATTGCCGTTGAGCAATTTTTCCAGACTTGCCTGTTGTTCTGCTAACACTGCCTTAGCCACAGCAATGTCCTGCGATCGAGTGCCGTTGAGCAATTTTTGCAGGTTTGCTTCCGCGGCTGCGAGTTGTCCGCGAGTTTGGGTAAGTTGCCCTTGGAGGTTGGAGTCGTCCATGTAGGCGAGAATCTGCCCTTTTTCAACTTTATCTCCTTCCTTGACAAGCAAACTTTTGAGCATTCCTGAAGTTTTGGGGCTGACGTTAACGGAACGTTCGGGCACAATTGTGCCGTTTGCCGAAATTGTAATCGGCAGGTTCACCCTTTCTACAGCAACGGTTTTTTCCTTGCGCCTGGTTTCGCGGCTGGATTTGACTGTGAGTTGGCTGTAAGCTGTGTAGCCTACTCCTGCCAGCAGGGAAGCGGCGAGGAGTCCGCTAACCCACGGAGTCAGCTCTTTTTTAATCTGAAAGTGCTTTACGAAGTACATATCAATTAGACCTGATGGGTCTGTCTTGAATTTAGACCGATCGGGAACACAAAAGGTTCAATTGAAGTCTGATTATGTTTTTTCGGTTGTAGCGCAGGTATCTTCGGATAATTTTGAAGAATTAAGTACATCAGCTACCATTAATGAGGCTGCACTACTGGTTCAAGAAGGTTGATTAACAGTAAGACTTTTTCTGACATTTGCTAACAATCACTTACATTTGCCTTCTGGTCTTCATGTCATATAGAATGAATTTAGCCACTCAGATGTAGGTGAAAAACCTTGGTAGTACGCAACCGCTATATAAATAAGTTGCCTCTACATTATCAAAGCAAATAATCAGATTGGCGTGGGGCTGTAAGCGATAACCAAGCTGAAGGCAAGAATATAAGTGCTTGTAGAAAATTCTACGGGCATCGGTTGATACGCCTTGGTTGATATCTGATCTCAACTTATGTATTTGTTAGCAAATGTTAGCAAAAAAGTATCGGTTGAGGCACAGTAAAGTATTTGGTTACTTTTGCTAATGTATGCTACTATTGGCTACAGGGCTTATGTACCACTCAGACTCATCAGTCGAATTTCTGGGCTTGCATCCACACACCCTAAGAAGATATGCAGACTCCGGGAAAATCAAAAGCATCAAAAATGAAGCAGGGCAAAGACTCTACGATGTCGAGTCCTACCAGCGCGGTGCAGCTAGAACTACCGTTGTTTGCGAATGTCGCGTCAGTTCACCCAAGCAGCGAGACGACCTCGCTCGACAAGTTGACGACCTGCGACAGCAATACCCCGACGCCGAAATCATCCAAGATATCGGGTCGGGACTCAACTTTAAGCGAAAAGGACTGCAAGCCTTACTGGTCAGATTTATGCGCGGCGAACAGCTCACGATTGTTGTTGCCTGTCACGACAGATTGTGCAGGTTCGGATTTGAACTATTCGAGTTCATGGCCGGGCAAAACGGTGGACAAATCGTGGTTCTTGACCGAACTGTTCACTGCCCGGAAACCGAACTCACAAGCGATATTCTCGCCATCCTTCACGTCTTCAGTTGCAGAATGCACTCCCGGCGAAGTTACAGCAAGAAGATCAAGGAAGATCCGTCTATTCCTAAATCCTGAACAAAAAGCTTTAATCAAGCAGTGGTTTGGAGTGAGTCGTTTTGTCTACAACACGACCATCAAATACCTCCAAGAACCAGGCACAAAAGCTAACTGGATGACGCTCAAAACTGGAATACTTAACAGTTTGCCAGAATGGGCAAAACCTGTACCTTTCCAGATCAAATCGATTGCCATCAAAGATGCTTGCTCAGCAGTTAAGGCGGCTAAGCAGGGTTTCAAAAAAGATGGCCAACTCCGCAAATGCAAATTTCGCAGTAGAAAAGACACAAAACAGTCTATCTATGTGCCAAAAGCATCTATAAAAGACTGCGGTGTCTACCATTCCATTTTAGGTAAGTGTCAGTTAACAGAATCTTTGCCTGAAAATTTTAGTGATGGAAGGTTGACTCTCGCTTACGGGGAATACTACCTAGTTGTTTCTGAAGAAGTGCAACAAACCAAGACCGATAAACAAGGTCGGCTAGTTGCCTTAGACCCCGGTGTCCGCACGTTCATGACGTTTTTCTCTGAAGATTCCTATGGCTGGCTCGGCAATGATTCTAATTTGTACATCCAGAAATTGTGTTTTCGGTTAGACAAGTTGGTATCGAAAATATCTAAAGCCCCCAGTCGGCAAAAAAGAAGATTCAAAAAAGCAGCCAGCAGGCTTCGTTGCAAAATTAAGAATTTGGTCAGAGAGTTGCATCACAAAGTAGCTAAGTTTTTAGTTGATCATTTTGATGTAATCTTGCTGCCTAGGTTCGAGACTTCTCAAATGGTGTCCAAGTCGCGCCGTAAGTTGAGAAACAAAACGGTGAGACAAATGTTGACTCTCAGCCATTACGAATTTAAAAATTTTCTCAAGTGGAAAGCTTGGGAAAATTCAAAACTCGTGATTGACTGCAACGAAGCTTACACTTCTAAAACGGTGTCGTGGACGGGTGAAATTGTCAAGAATTTAGGTGGAGCTAGAACTATTAAGTCCGGAGCCACCGGATTGAAGATGGATAGGGATCTAAATGGTGCTCGCGGGATTTTTCTGCGGGCATTGGTTGACACGCCTTTTTTGAGAGATTCTCTCAACTTATATGTTTGTTAGCATTTGTTAGCAAAAAAGTGTCGGTGTGAAATATCGTACTTTCCCGGCCGTCAATATCGGATTACTTGCCATAGGTTGACGCTGCAGTGTAGAATCATCCGTAGCAGCCATCCAGCTAACACGGTCAGGACTAAGACCCCAAAAAACTGCTCTGTTAAAGTCTCATGACCGAAAGCATCCAGGATACCCGCCACGTGATTCATCCGTCCAGAAATAAAAAACCTGTATCCGATGAAACTTGCCGAACGTATTAATCTCGCGCAAGTCAATGCTTCAATTCTTTAATCTAAAATCTAAAATCATCTAAAATCATCTAAAATCGCTTGACCGAAGAACGAGCCCGCCGGGCCCCTGGCTTTAGACACGGGGATAAGTCGGCAGCGGTTTCAACCGCCTCCAGCATTTAACAAATCTTAATGCAAAATTAGTGTAGTATGCAGGTTCGTGCTGTATAACTATAATATGAGCGTTAATTACAAATCCAACAAAAATGTTGTTTACTCGTGTAAATACCATATTGTGTGGTGTCCGAAATATCGCCGAAAGGTTTTAATTGAGGGTGTCGATACCCGATTAAAGGAAATACTGTTAGAGGTGGCGACCGAGTTTAACAGTGAATTAATCGAGATGGAAGTAATGCCAGATCACGTTCACCTTTTGATCGAGTGCGATCCTCAGTTTGGGATTGCCAAGCTGATTCGGTACATGAAGGGGCGTTCTTCTCGATATCTTCGCCAAGAATTTCCTTGGCTAAAAAGTCGATTGCCAACTCTATGGACGAATAGCTACTTTATTGCAACTGTTGGCGGTGCGCCAATTTCAGTAATTAAGCAGTACATTGAGAATCAGAAAAATGTCTAGTTATGGATGCCAGCAAAATCTAATCAGTCCAAGTCGAGAGCTAAGAAGCGTACTGGAATTTGTATGCGAAGAGTCGAACAAGTTAGCTAACTGCGGGACTTACTATTCTCTGGAGTTATATTTTAAAACCGGGAGAATTCCTAGCAAGTATGACTTACACAAGTTGTTCAAGGATAATCTTCACTTTAAAGCACTATATTCCCATGTTGCTCAACAAACGTTGACCAGCGTTGCGGAATCTTTTAAGTCGTACATTGGGCTGTTAAAAGGAATCAAGGGTGGTACGGTAACGCAACATCCTAAACTACCAAAATACCGCAAAAACAGCTTAAAACTTGTAACCTTCCCAAAGGCAGACGTAAAGCTAAAGAATGGACAATTGAGATTCCCGTTGGGAAGTAAGGTCAAACTCTGGTTTGGAATTGGTGAATTTTATTTGCCAATGCCATCTAACCTAGACTACAAGGCAATTAGAGAGATTCGCATTTTACCAAGAAATAAACAATTTTATGTCGAGTTTGTCTACCAACTTCAGTCAACAGCAGTTGAGCTGGATGTTAGTAAGGCTCTGGGTATCGATCCAGGATTGAATAATTGGTTAACTTGCGTTTCCAATGTAGGAACAAGTTTTATCGTAGATGGACGGCATCTAAAATCATTAAACCAATGGTATAACAAGCGGGTTGCGTCGATCAAAGAGCATAGATATCAAGGCTTTTGGTCTAAGCGATTGGCAAAAATCACGGAAAAACGAAACAGACAAACGAGAGATGCTGTTAACACTTCTGCTAGATTAGTATTGAATCATTGCCTAGAAAACCAAATAGGTACAATTGTTTTTGGCTGGAACAAGGGAATGCGCCAAGAAATAAGTCTTGGTAACAAAACCAATCAAAATTTTGTGCAAATTCCTACCGCTCGATTGAAGGACAGGATTTCCCAGCTTTGTGAACAATATGGTATCCAGTTCATTGAAACTGAAGAGAGCTATACAAGTAAGGCGAGTTTTTTAGATTCGGATGAACTACCTAAGTGGGCGTGAAAAAACTGAAGGGTGGAAAGAATCAGGAAAGCGCATAAATCGCGGACTGTATCGCTCAAAAGACGGAAGCAAAATTAACTCAGATTGTAATGCTGCTGGAAATATTTTGCGAAAAGTAGCGACAACTTTAGGGTTATGCCTTAAAAGAGTCAGTAGAGGCGCTTTGATTTCGCCTTTGAAAGTTCGTATTTGGACTCTTCAAGAATCCCCGTCCCTGAGCGGGCTGGGGAGTATCAACGTTAACTGTAACTTTGTTTGGCATGGATATAACACGCTCTTTGCTTCCTTTCCCGGATCAAACAATGATTTAGGTCTGTTGGAAGCTGTCTTAAACCATAGGAGTTAAATTATAATGATTTCTTTCTCTAAGCTCGGGAACTACGGAAGACTCGGTAATCAATTATTTCAATACGCATTCCTTAGAATAACAGCACGGCGTTTGGGAACCCAATTTTTTTGCCCTAAGTGGGATGGAGATGATATCTTCAACCTTAATGACGAAGGTGAGCGTGCTAGCGAACCCTCCGGGATTATTCATTATTTCGACCCCCATCCTCAAGCTGGCTTTACATCCGAAGCACTTTCCATCGGAGACCACACTGAAATTCAAGGGTTCTTTCAATCTGAAAAATATTACTCAGACAAGCGACTTGTACGTGAGTGGTACACGTTCAATAACGAGATTGTCACGGAGGTCGAAAAACTATACGGCGACATTTTGCAAAGGGATTGTGTAAGCTTTTCGCTCCGCCTCGATACCGACTATGGCAATACCCGAGAATATTTCCCGCTTTACCCGCTTTCTTTTTACAAGAAGTCCTTAAGTGCGATCGACCCCCAAGGTCCCATTCTTGTCTTCTCCGATCGTCCCGATTTAGCCAGAGAATTTCTTCGTGATCTTCAAGGGCAGGAATTTATCTTTGTAGATAACCTGAATGGTCCTCAGCAGCTTTATTTAATGACCCGATGTCGAGCTAATGCTATTACTAATTCAACGTTTTCCTGGTGGGGCGCTTGGTTGAACGGACACCCAGAGAAGATAGTAGTAGCCCCGACAGATTGGTGCCGCCCAGGGGTGCCAAACCCGGTTGAAGATATTCTATGCGATGATTGGGTCAAGCTCTCAGGCACTCATCCCATCTTAGATCACTTTCAAGTATGGAGGCTCAGACACCCCGTCGCGACAGTCAACCGGCTCTTGAGTCGTTTCCAAAAATAGATACTTGACCAGGAGAATCATAACAGGTTAAGTCTAATAAGCTGTTCGGCATTTAAAGGACTTGCGTAAGGTGCGTCAGCATCTAAGGTTTTCCGTTTCAGCGTAAGGGTTCGCGAATGACGCACCCTACTAGCCTCGTTACTGGTTTAAATGCTCCACAGCTTAGACATCTCCGAGAAATCCCAAACCATTAACATGATGGGTTTGTAGCGGTTTGAGCGCAGTTGTCAAACCGCTACAAAGCGCGATTTTCAGTTTTTGGATCTCTCGTTATATCATTTCCGGTTACACTCATACATGATGTTGACGGTTGACTGTTGACTGTTCACGGCGTCAACAGTCAACCGTCAACCGTCAACAGTGAACTCGAATTTACTATTCCGATGCTAACGGATTTGATATTAAATCTTGATTTTTCGTTTTTTTAGAGAGAAAAACCTTGAAAACATCCGTAAACATCAGATTGATTTTGCCGATGTTCCCGCGATGTTTGATGGTGAAATGCTGATTGAGCTCTTCCGATCGTTTTGATTATGGCGAATATCGCTGGTTTGGAATCGGTTTTCTCGGTTCTGGAATAGCGGTAGTAGTCTGGACATCACAGTAAGTTTCCGCCTAATCAGAATTTAGCTCCGTAAACCGAAAAAATAGGTGCAACAAAAGTTATTAATAACAAGTGAAATCTATTACTTTTGTTGCTAGAGTTATTGTATTGAAAGAATTCTCAGCAAATATAGTCAACTAATCAATTAGCTACAGGAGAAACCTCATGGCTGTATATTTAATCGCAGACGTTAAAGTTACCGATGATGCCTGGATTCCTGACTACGCAGCAAATGTTCACGATATCGTACATAATCATGGGGGGAAATACCTTTCCCGCAGTGGCAATATTACGACTATTGAAGGCGAGGAACTAGAAACAACGCTGGTTGCCTTGGTGGAATTTCCTTCTATGGAGGCAGTGCAAGGGTTTTGTAACGATCCAGCCTATGCAAAATATCGTCAAGCTCGGCAGGCTGGTAGTATCAGCCGGCTCCATGTAATCGATGATACTGATGTCGCAGGAACCATACCCTATTTACCAAAAGGTTAATATCGTCAATTGTATGGTGTATTGCGAAGACCCATTGGGCAATATTGTCGAGATTTATAGCCACAGCTACGAATTGAAATATTCTGCTGGAGCTTATATGATGTTCGGGCGATCGCATATCAGATCGCATCGATCGAACTTGTGAAAAGTTCGATCGCCCATTGCCTACTTAACAAACAGCCGCCACTCCCAACTCTGTAATCGCCGCCTCCGGGCCCACCAAAGAAATATACGGTTCGATGAAGTATTTCTTAGCAGCATCCCGCGCTTGTGAAGCTGTCACCTGTGCAATTTCTTCTTGAAATTGCTGGTCAAATTTAATTCCCAATCCCAAAATTTCGTACCAGCCTAAAACTTGGGCAATTTGCGAATTAGTTTGTTTTCCTAAAGCATATTGACCGAGCATTTTATTCTTGCAAGCTTGCAATTCTTCCTCGCTTAGTTGGATGCTGGTGAGTCGATCGACTTCTGTACGCAATCCTTCAAAAGCAGTCGTTGTATTTTCCGGCGCCGTACCCATGTACACGACAAACTGAGCCGTGTCCAAGCGCGTCGCGTAGAGCGCGGAAACGTCGTAAGCCAAGCCCCGCTTTTCCCGCAATTCCACAAACAATCGGCTCGACAAACCGTTACCCAAATAAGTATTCAGCAACTTAATCGCTGCATAGTCGGGATTTTTGACAGAGGGTGCGAGGTAGCCCAGCATAATCACTGATTGCTGCGTATCTTGCGCCTTAACGACCGATTGAGGGGAAGGTGATAGGGGGGGTACGGTTAAAGTGGGCAGGGGTGTTAAAGGCGCTTTCCAGTCCCCAAAAGTTCGATCAATCAGGGCGATCGCATCTTCAGTCGAGATTCTGCCGGCTACAGAAATAACTACATTATCGGGACGGAAATAGGTTTTGTGGAACTGTTCGAGCTCGTTTCTGGTGAGCTTTGACATAGTAGCTTCCGTGCCCAAGGGAGAGAAAGCATAGGGATGTTCCTGGTACATCGCGTGCCGCAATTGCTCGAAGGCGATCGCAAATGGCTGTTCTTGTTGGGATCGAATTGCCGATATGGCAATGCGGCGTTCGAGCTCGACTTCAGCTTCCGGGAAATTCGGCGATCGGGTCAATTGCGCCGCCAACTCCAAAATCTCCTCAAAATCTGCAGAAACCGTCTTCAAACTCACTAAAAAATAGTCTGTAGTAGAGTCGGCACTCAACCTCGCTCCCACCGATTCTACACGCTCGGCAATTTCCAGCGAAGACAGCCGATCGGTTCCCTTAGTCATTACCGCCGACAGCAAGTGACACAATCCTGCTTGTTCCGGCTGCACGTAGCGACTGCCGGCCCGCAGGAATATCCTAGCTGCAATAATATCTGCTGCTGGATTTTCTGCTGCTAAGACAACAATACCGTTGTCTAAAACCGTGCGCTGGATTTCATTTTTCATTGAATTCTTTGTTAACTGTTGACTGTTGACTGTTGACTGTTGGCTGTTGACTGTTGGCTGTTAGTCATGATTATTCGTAGGATGGGTAGAGCGTGAGCGTTACCGATCATCCGATTTGAGATTGGCGATTTGAGATTTTAGATTGAGGGACAAATCTCAAATTTCCAATTAATAGACTTGGGTTTCATGTCTCAACCGTTCGGAAAAACTTACCCATAGCTACCCAAATCTAGACTTAGCTGGACATGAGTGATTTTGGTGTTAACTTCCTGTTTCACAGTAGCGATAGCATGGCTGCTATCGGGTTTGTCTACTCCGCAGGCTGACACGGTGGAACTCACCGCCAATTCTGAACGTTCAGGGATAAATATTCCTTCAAACCAACGTTCTATGTTTCTCGCGGCGTTTAAATCACGGTCTTGAATATTTCCACAGTTAGGACATTCAAAGACTCGAACTTTCAATGGCATCTTATGCCGATGATTGCAGCAGCTTGAGCAGATTTGACTGCTAGGAAAGAATCGATCTACAACGGTCAATTTTGAGCTGAACTTTTGGGTTTTATATTCAAGTTGACGCTTAAATTCGTACATTCCACAGTCGGAGATTGCACCAGCTAATTTGTGATTTTTCAAAAATGCTTTAACCTGTAAGTCTTCAATCTTGATCTCGCTGTGGTTTTTGGCGAGATAAGTTGTTAGCTTGTGAATAGCATCTTTTCGGATATGTGATACTTTTAGGTGCAGCTTAGCCAGTTTTGAGACTGCTTTCTTGCGGTTATTGGAACCTTTGACTCGTTTACTGACACGCCGTTGCAGGCGTTTCATTTTACGGCTCATCCGACGATAAGCTTTGGGGTTGGCAAAGGTTTGACCGTTAGAATCAACAGCTAATTCTTTGATGCCGATATCAACACCAACAATGGGACGGTCAGGTGAAGTTGCGGGCTGCTCAATTTCGTACTTAAAAGCAATGAACCATCTGTCGGCTTTTCGACTGATTACGCAGTTGTGGAACGCCGTAATGGGCAATGGTTCGTGCAGCCTAATCCAACCAATCTTAGGTAACTTGATGCGCTTGCCGTCGTTATTGATTCCTGGCTTTGCTTTGGTTCCTTGTTCCAAGTAAAAAGAGTCACCGGACACACCTTTTTTCTTGAATCTAGGCTGTTTAGATACTTTTTTAAAGCATCTATCCCAAGCTGTCCTCAGTTCAGCTAGAGCCTGCTGCGGACTTGCCTTGGAAGATTCGTAATACCAGGGGTGCAGGGGTTTGACCTCGGCTACTAAGCGTTTGTGCAGATCAATCGCAGAAGGAATTTTAACCGTCTTGTCAGTTTCTCTGGCGGTCAAAGTTTCAAGGATGATTGAATTCGCCCAGTTGTAAGCGTGTCTTGCTACTCCGCAATGTTGGCGGAATTTAGTTACCTGCCGATTGTTAGGTTTTAGTTCCGTCTTGAAGCTGAGCAACATTTGCTTTTACCTCATTTTTGCCTTACGGTTATTGTATACGGAATTAATGCGGAATAAGAAAATGCCTAGAAAAAAGATTTACAGCGAGCCTAAGCGTAAGGTCAACCTAAGTCTGACCGAAACTGCTACTAAGTGGCTAGAGGAAAAACGAGTTCAGCTTACCGCAAGCAGTCTTAGTGACGTTATCGAGAGACTCGCTAGAGAGTTACCCAAAAATTCCATCAATGGGTAACTCTGTCCAGGAATTACGTTACAGCTTCAAACCCAACCTAGTTGCTGTTAACAGTGAACAGTCAACAGTGAACAGTGAACAGTCAACTATTATTAGATTGGTTTGAGTACCACGGCTGTATAGCGTCGAGGAGAGAGATATTGTTGAGCTAGGCGCTGGAGGTCTAATGGCCCAAACGCTTTAATCCTGGTGGGATAGCTGAGCGCTAATTCGGCACTGGCGATCGTATTGTAATATCCGTAAAGACCGGCTAGCTGTCCCGGCGTTTCGAGCGAGAAAGCAAAATCGTTGCACAGCAAACGCTTACAGCGCAGCAATTCTACCTCGGAAACAGGCTCAGACTGCAATTGCCAAAGTCGATCGCAAATCCGAGATTCCACCTCTTCGACATCCTTCGCGTCCAAGACTGCACTGATAGTAAATAAACTCGATTCCCGTTGCAGCGAGAAAGTGCTGTCGATCGCCTCTACTAATTGTAATTCTTCCCGCAGTTCCCTGACTAAACGCGAAGTCCGCCCATCTGCGAGCAACACCGACAGCAAATCCAAGCCGCAAGCACTTTGCAAATGTTCAACTCCCGGGCCCGTCCAGGCCATCATCAGGCGCGCTTGTTCCAATCGGGGGAGACAGAGTTCCTGACGGCGAATTTCTATCAGTGGCGGTTCCGCCTCTGCGGTTAATTTGGGACAATCCCACCTGTCCGAAAACTGCTCAAAAGCTTTTCCCGTAATATCTCTGGCCTGTTGTTCATCAATTCCCCCGACTACCACCACAGTCATATTTTCCGGCTGATAGTGGGATCGGTGGAAACAGCGCATTTCGTAGGGAGTTCGCGACATCAGCAGTTCTTCCGTGCCCAATACCGATCGCCTGTAGGGATGTCGCTGGTAAACTGTTTCCATCATGGCTTGGAAACCCAGCCAATCGGGATTGTCTTGAGCTTGACGGATTTCTTCGAGCACCACATCTCGCTCGCGATCGAATTCCCGATCCGGAATCGAAGCCCGCAGCAGCAATTCTGCCAGTGGCTGCGCTGTTTCTGCTAAATAATCCGCCGCAGCGTTGACGAAAAAATGGGCGTAGTCGTGACTTGTAGCTGCGTTGGCGACACCGCCACGATTTTCGATTACTTGGTCAAATTCTCCAGGGGCGATCGAATCCGTCCCTTTAAATATCATGTGTTCTAGAAAATGAGCCATTCCCGACCAAGAATCCGGCTCCAGCGTAGCGCCAGCCCTCACCCACACGTCTAGCGCGACCACCGGTGTGGCCGAAATCCGCTGGTGAATGACCGTTAACCCGTTGTTGAGCTTCCAGACATTTGCTGGGAACTCTAAAGCAGTGAGCAGTTGAGACAAGCTAGTTATTCTTAAACTTTAGTTAACTTCGGCTGCAACTATGGTAGCGCTTTACAGCTCTGCGATCGGGATTAATTGATACAAAAGTCTGTTGACTGTTGACTGTTGACTGTTGACTGTTGACTGTTGACTGTTGACTGTTGACTGTTGACTGTTGACTGTT
>NZ_JAUBUJ010000173.1:0-9726 GCF_036705405.1 Microcoleus sp. B13-B6 | reverse complement strand
ATGCACTGATTCGTTCTGAGCCTTCGAGTTGTTGAATATGTCTGCTTTTTCTCTATCCTTTACTAAATAGGACTACCCCACCTTGCACATATGGACTCAAATCATCGGCAAAATCCGATTTGCCCAAACTCCGTGGATTAATCATTCCTGGCATACTCCCCTCTATCTAACCGTTCGGGGACTGACCACTTCCACGATTCCCTATGGCAGCCGCATCTTTCAAATCGACTTTGATTTCATTGATCATGAGTTGCTGATTCAAACCAGCGAAGGGGCAAGACGGGCGATCGCCCTCTACCCTCGCTCGGTCGCTGATTTTTATCAAACCGTGATGGAAACGCTCAGAGCATTGGATATTCACATCACAATTAACACTAAACCAAATGAAGTCCCCAATCCAATTCGATTTGAGCAGGATGAAACCCATGCTACTTATGATGCGGATTATGCCAATCGATGCTGGCGAGTGCTGCTACAGTCCGATCGCGTCTTTCGAGAATTTCGCTCCCATTTTTCCGGCAAGGTTAGTCCGGTTCATTTTTTCTGGGGGAGTTTTGATTTAGCAGTGACTCGCTTTTCGGGGCGATCGGCTCCTGAGCATCCGGGAGGGGTGCCAAATCTACCGGATGCAGTGGCGCAGGAAGCCTATTCCCAGGAAGTCAGTAGTGCCGGATTTTGGCCCGGAGCCGGATTATCATACCCAGCGTTTTATTCCTATGCGTACCCAGAACCCGATGGGTTTAAGCAGGCTGAGGTTCGTCCTGATGCTGCATTTTACAATAAAGAGTTGGGTGAATTTATTTTGCCCTATGATGCTGTCCGTGAGGCAGAATCACCGGATCAGACGTTGTTAGAGTTCTTACAAAGCACCTATGAAGCTGCAGCCAGGTTAGGCAACTGGAATCAAAAGGAACTTCAGCAGTTGACGTTTAAGTAGCAACTGCATTCCTAAATTGGCGTTTAACTGGCAGATATTAAGTGGTGAAATGTAGGACAATTTCGCAGACTGGTTTATTGGACGCTTAAACTGAAGTTCCCCCCGTAGAAGGGATGTTCAAATCTAGCAAACCCCTACGCTGCAAGTAAAAGTCAGCTTTTTGCACCCTTTCTCGTACCCATGTATCTTAAGATTGTCTTAAGATTACCTGATCGGCAGGTGTGGCATAATAGTAGCCATGTATATCGAACGTGTTCCCAACAGAAATTCTCCGCCAGCCGTACTGCTTCGCGAGTCCTACCGCGAAGGTGGAAAAGTACGTAAACGCACCCTGGCAAACTTATCAAAATTACCAGACCATGCCGTAAATGGTCTGCAAGCCTTGTTAAAAGGTGGCGTCACGATCGCCTCCTTACCTGACTCTTTTAAAATTACTCGCTCCCGCCCGCACGGCCACGTAGCTGCAGTATTGGGCAGCCTGAAAAATACTGGCTTACACAATTTAATTAGTTCCGAAAATAGCCGCAACAGAAGATTAGTATTGGCGATGATAATCGCCAGAATTATCGACCCGCGATCGAAACTTGCTACAGCCAGAGGATTCAACGACGAAACTTGTTTCTCAAGTATTGGCAAAATTTTGGGAATCGAGGGTGCCGATGAAGATGAATTATATTTGGC
Source organism: Microcoleus sp. B13-B6 (assembly GCF_036705405.1). Lineage (NCBI taxonomy): Bacteria > Bacillati > Cyanobacteriota > Cyanophyceae > Oscillatoriales > Microcoleaceae > Microcoleus > Microcoleus sp. B13-B6. Next base: position 8,108 of record NZ_JAUBUJ010000173.1, on the reverse strand, counting down.
AATGGACTGGCTCTTATCCAGACAAGAGTCGATCGAGAATAATTTGGCTTCCATTCATTTAGCATCATCAACCTTGGTGCTGTATGATGTATCGAGCAGTTACTTTGAGGGCAAAACTTGCCCGTTAGCCCGGTACGGTTACAATCGGGATGGCAAAAGAGGTAAATTGCAGATTGTATTTGGATTAATGTGCGATGCTTCTGGCTGCCCGATCGCAGTTGAAGTATTTGAGGGCAATACTGCTGACCCAAAAACCTTAAGCAATCAAATTACCAAGCTCAAAGAAAGATTTGGGATTGCCAAAATAATTTGGGTGGGCGATCGAGGCATCATTTCTTCAACCACAATTCAAAAACATTTTCAAACCGCCGATCGTAGTTTCGATTGGATTAGCGCCCGGAGGGCGGTACAAATCCGCAGCTTGGTCGAGCAAGAATCGATTCAACTATCTTTATTTGACGAACAAAACATCGCTGAAATCTCGTCAGAGGACTATCCGGGAGAACGGTTAATTGCTTGCCGCAATCCCCTGCTAGCAGCAGAGCGAGCCAAAACCCGAGAAGAATTGTTGCAAGCAACTGAAAAAGAACTATCCAAAATAGTTGCTGCGACAACGAGACAGAAAAAGCGTTTAACAGGGGCATCAAATATTGCCCTGAAAGTGGGAAAGGTGGTGAATCTTTACAAAGTTGCCAAGCATTTCACGCTGGATATTCAAGAGAACAGTTTTAGTTACGAAAGAAACACGCAAAGTATTGACAGCGAAGCTGCATTAGATGGGTTATATGTGATTCGGACTTCAGTCGAGTCTGAGCTTTTATCGGCAACAGAAACGGTGAGGGCGTATAAAAGCCTATCTCAAGTAGAGCAGGCTTTTCGGAGTTTTAAGACTGTGGATTTAAAGGTGCGACCGATTTACCACCGCAACAGCGATCGAGTTAGGGCTCACGTGTTTTTATGTATGTTAGCCTATTACGTAGAATACCAGATGCGTTCTCGATTAGCACCAATGCTGTTTGATGAAGACGATTGGGAATCGGCCCACCACAAACAAACATCTGTGGTAAAGGCAACCAAAAGCGATCGGACTAAGGCTAAAGCCAGGACTAAGCGGACTGCCGATAATTTACCAGTGCATAGCTTCCAGACTTTACTAGCTGATTTAGGTACGATCGCCCATAATGAAATTGTAGGAAGCATTGAGGGTGCGAGTTGGGTTTTTGACAAGATTACTCAACCGACAATCGTGCAACAAAAAGCTTTGGATTTGCTGGGTGTTCCCCTAATTTGTACCCAGTAGAACCGGAGCCTACATCTTTCAAAAGCTTGCTACTCCATCAATACGCCTTTTGTCAATGGGGGAACTTCAGCTTAAACCTTGCTCGTGAAGGTCAATTCCGATGAACCTATGGTAATTACTCCAATTTTGGGAACCTGTCAGAGCATACTGGCGCGATCGCTCCCCTGAGAGTGTAGATAAACTCAAATTTCTCCTCACCCTGGTGGAAGGAACTCGTTGGCAATACACCAATGGTGTTCAAAATCTGGTAGCCATCAGCCTCAACACCTTCCTCAATACTGGACATTTCGCCCTGGAAGAGTGTGGAGATGCGATCGCCACACTTCCATCTGTTCGTCTGGTTCTCCCAAGAGTTGCTGCACCAATTTTTGCAGTGCATCGATGATCGCGCTCTAGGGGATATTGCGCCGGAATTGGTCAAATTTACCCCAGATGAAACCCACATTCCGCACCCCAACTGTCACATGGGGTGCGGGCGGGCAGTAAATTCCGTGGGATAGTCTAGCGCGAACCGCTCGATACAGTATAAATACTTAAAAATCGATCTGCCAGACAAAAGAACTTGTTTATTTGGCTTTGTATTAAACAATACTCCGGACAGTTTTTGGAACGATACTACAAGCTTACGCGGGGCAAGGAGCATAAAAAAGTCGAATTAAATGTAAGTCAGGGGTGGAGCTGACATTGATTTAATTATCCACAGTGGCTCAAAGTCTTAGAGCCTAATACCAATTCACTATGAAGCTGCATTTAATATAACGCTAAGGATATAGTTCCAACCAGAAAGACATCAGCCTCATTTAGTGTATCTTCATAGTGAATTGGTATAAGCCATTGGGTCATATAAAAACTGTCCGGACTATTGCTTATAAACTCAATGAAGTTTTACAATACTTCTCTTGTTTGCACCGCACCATCTAATGCGGCAGAAATCTTGGAATTGATTTTCGATGCCAATAAAACCCTGCTATTGCTGTTGATCGTACACTCAAGTTTTCTCGTAAGCAGGTGCCCGATACTCGAATAATTCTTGCTCTGCCGCCGCAAATTTAGACTGATCGCCCCCAGAAGCAGGCCGAGCAAAGGACGCTTTATTCCGAATCCCCTGGATATCTTCAGAAGAACGCTCAAACGACAGCACAAACTGAGTTCTCTGATAACGCAGATCGGCCAATTCAATTTTACCAGGTCGTCCTTCACAATAAGCTCGTTCAGCACAGCGTTTAACTGCGATCGCAATTTCAGCACTCGTTGCTCCCGCATAATCAGATAGTAGTGAATACCACTGCCTGTCGCTCCAAAGATTCTCTTTTCCTTCCCCAAACTGCTCTGGAAAATACTTAGCTAAGTGCAAATTGAAAATCTCATAGCGAGCGCCGCTGTGTGGCAAATCCACAAACCAGATTCCGCCGTCGTCAAATCTGCGGATAAGTTCAGCCGGCAGCATTTCTAAGCGGTTAACAGTAGCTAACATTAACACGGGGCTCTCATGTTCCTGCATCCAGGTGAGCAATTTCTGCGACAGCCGCCTAGCTGCACCGCCATCAGCATTTGATTCCCAACCAGAAAAACCCTTGTCAAAATCGTCAAAGAACAGCACGCAGCCGCCCAAATTATCGGCTGTATCCAGCATTTTGTTGAGAGCGCGATCTGGATTAGAGGAACCTAGAATATTGCCCCAACTTGCTGCTAAAAGCGCATAACCTAGCTTCTTAGCAGCTAGCTTTGCACTCAAACTTTTGCCCGTCCCCGGCGGCCCCCACAGCAGCATTCCTTTGGGAGCTCTGAGGTGATATTTCTTGGCATCAGCTTCTGACAGCTTTACGACTTCGTTCAAATAAGCGTCTAATAAATCTAAACCGCCAGCATGAGGCACGTCGGGAGAAGCAATGAACTCCAACCCCTGGTCTCGAAGTTGCGATATTTTATGCTCTAATACCAACTGTGCGATATGGACAACTGAAGCGGTCATAGAGAGCGATCGATCTAACACCAATTCAATTTCAGCAGTTGGCAGCCCTAGACTAGAAACAGCCAGCCGTTTTTTAGCAGCTACCGCATCTGAACCAAAATCAAGGGAGCAATTGCGATCGCAAAAATTATCTACAAGAACTTCGACTTCAAAACGATCGGGTAACGGACATTTAAGTAGAGGAATTAATGGACTTAGCTTTGATGGCAGTTGGATGTACTCACCCAGCAGTACCCAATATTGGTGGGCCCAACGCCCTTTCAGTTCAAAGAATGCGTTAGCCAATTGAGAATAACGGCGGATAAGAGGCTGTTCGCTACTCTCTGATTCCAAAATATCTTCTAACAAAAAGATACCGGGGCAGTCATTTTCCAGCAGAAATTGCAGGACATCACTCTCGACAGATAGCTCAGTTTTGCATAAGACGTATTCACTATTATACATCTGGGAAATATCTGAAACGCTTGTCATATCTGAATGACAACCTAAATTCGGGAGAGGTTTATCCAAACACCGCACCTGTTGAAGAGTTGCATAGCCAGGATTCCAATAATAAACAGGTAAACAACACTCACTGGCGTACTGATGAAATGATGACAATATTTTTTGGCGATCTGCACTGTAATATTCTAGGGCAAATATTGGAGTTGGAGGGACTATTAAATTAGACGAAATCGTGAAATATTTCATGAATTTATATATCTAAATAGAGGATGTTTAACATAAAACTTTAGCTAACATAATTAAAATTTAGCGTCCTGCTAATGAGCGAAGTTTTCCCCCTCAATTGGAGGGGGTAATTGTGCCTAACGGCACTAATAAATTGATGTTATGCAAGTTAAATTGTCAATCATGGTCACAAGTAAAAAGCAAACCGCAGCCACTCCCATTCGCTCTCAGTCACCAGTGCCTGCTAAATCTAAGCCACCTGAAAAACAGAACAGTCAAACTGTCGGCAGTAACAATGGAGCCAAATCAAAACCTCAACCTAACCTCAGCTCCGAGCAACTTGCTGGCGAGCTAGTCAAACAGATTCGGAATACAATTCATAAGAAGTACGGCGTGACAATTCAGCGTCGCGATAGCCGTATTTCGACAAAAGTTGGTCACGCAATTCGCGAAAAACTGGGATTGGATATTCAAGCTCAGTTGAACAAGCGCAACGGCAATGGCAATGGTAAAAAGTTCGACTGGCAAGAGTGGAACAATACTGTGTTTCCCAAGCTAGTTGGCCGGCCCGAAGAACTCAAGTATGGTGTCGAAGTTGTTGCCTTAGCGATGAGCCAACTTTACGATACAATTGCTGACAACCCGCAAGCTGCCATTGCCGATTTAATGGAGTTCAATGCTCAAAGCCTAAAGCGTCGCAACGAGTTAGCTAAATCCTCTGAAGAAGATACTGAAGAACTCGATGACGACGACGAACTCGATGATGAAGATGATGAAATTGATGACATACTCGATGAAATTGATGAGGATGACGATGACGAGGAAGGCGATGAGGATGAGGATGATGACGATGAGGAGGATGATTTTAGTTTAGACGAAGAGGAAGAATTTGAGGAAGACGACGAATAATTGCTAAAGTTTGATTAGAAAGCTCTGCTGAAAAAGCAGAGCATTTTTTTGCCTCTATCGAGGCCTTTTCCACGAATCGCGATTCATTTAATAAGGGGAGGGGGAGGGGGAAGGGGAAGGAACGGAAAGGGTTGAAAAACTTGGGATAAGGGTAGAAAAACTTTAGTAAAATCGCGTTATTACTAAAAAAAATCTCCTTCCCCTTCTCCTTCCCCTTCCCCTTCATTTCAGGGTAATGATTGTCGCCACCGTCCGAATCAGGACGCTCTGGGAAGCATACCCAACAAATTCACAATCAAGGAAATTTTGACCTTGGTTGTGAATTTAATTTTACCCACTCACCCACCCACTAATTTTTTTGAATTAATTGTAATTAGCAGACTGCCGTCGCTTTAGTTGTGAAAAAAAACACGCTTGAGGGTTAATCATGGCTAATCGCAAATCCGCTCCAACTCCGATGCAAAAGCAATTTGCAGAAACTCTTGAAGAACAGCGCTTCGAGATGTTTTTGCACGTTGCCCGCGAGTTAACGGGACGTGCCAAACAACGACAGTTACAGAAAGGTAAAGCTCTTGACTGGGAAGCGTTCAATACTTGGTTTAACAAGCAATATGAAGGCTACTCGGCTGACGAGATGCTTGAAGAAATCTTGAGCAACGTTTACTGGCTTTCATCTGAGCAAGCAGTGATTGACTTGCACTTCCGTTATATCGAATCGGCAGTCAAAGCTTCTCATAAGAAAAAGGCAACTGACGATAATGAAGAGATTGATGATTTTGTCAAGTAATCAATGACGACCCCCGATAAAGGGGGGAAAATCCTGCTTGGAGCAGGATTTTATTTACCCGCCCACCCACCGCATCAGTTCGATTTGCGACATTTACGATCGCATTCTTAGAAGGATTTAGTTAATAGCACTTATGAAGTAATAACTTAATTATTTCATTCTGAACCCTTGACGGACTTCACCATCGAGCGTAGCAAAGCTTCCGCAAGTAAGGCGAATAATCTCAAACCTTTGCGACACAGTTACAAAGCGTAAGTTATGGTTAATTAATTTTATCTGAGAATGTAGGTTACTCAATAAGTCAGCGTAAAACCGTTTTGCAATAAATTAAATAACTGTTTTTGTTAAAAAGCTTTGATATTAAACGCGAGCGCGTTTGAGAGATGTTCCACTTGCAAATTATAATCATGTACGAACCTATTCAGCAATTTCTTACCCTCACAATTGAAACTGTGGTAATTTTGGGTTACGGTGGCTTAATTGTTTACTATATCGCTAGGCTGTTAGCATCGCAGCGGATGAATCCTTCTGAAAAACTCTCAGCAGAACTTGCCCCAGATTTTGTGCCTCTTCTCAATGAAATTGCTTCCTTTCCTGCTGTTACCGAATCGGCAGCAACTCCAGAACCCACAGAAGAACAGCGCCTCACCTCTTCGCTACAAGTTAAAGCAGAATTTGCTTCTAATATTCAACTCGATACCGGCCCATTAAATCTACCCTTCATTCAAGTCGATAGCCTCACTCTCCGACAATGCCGCACCGTTATTCGAGCGCTCAATTCCACTCTCCCACGAAGTGAGCATATTCGCCTTAAACTCAACAAAAAAGATGTGCCAGCAGATTCGTTAAAATTTCAAATTAAGAAGCATTTTGAGCATCGACCGCAGCAAGTTGTCTCCCTAATTGATCAAATTTTGAAAGCTAGTTAAAATGCTCGGAGAATCAACGACTAAATTAGTGTTCTTTTTCAAAAAAACTTCTGGTAACGAGTTGATAGAAAGTTTTTTTGAATGCACCCTCCTTTTCCTGACCAAGCTATTAGTTACTTTCTTCAGCGCCTAGGGGAATCAGACCCTTGCCAATCTGTTCGCTCAACTCGTTGAGACTCAATCCCCGTTCAATTGCGATCGCACGAATTTCCTCCATCCTACCGACGTTACCTAGATATAAGCTACATAGCAGCATATCTGCCGGCAGCGAAGATTTGTTGCGCTGTTAATTGCAAGTCGGGAAAGATTGAGGAAATAAGCCGATCGTCATTTTGAAACAACTGTTTTTGATACTCGTCTTCTCGCAGCGTACAAATTGTAACTGTCGGCTGTTTGGGTTTGCCAATATATTCTCTGCCACCAATGCCCAAATAGTCAACAATCCAATACTCAGGCACTCCAAGCAGGGCGTAATCTTCAACTTTGCGAGCGTAATCGTTCTGCCAGTTGGTGCTAACGACTTCAGCAATCAGTTTAATTGAGGAACCTGATGTAATTACAGGTTCTTGTTGCCACAAAGGTTCATTAATTAGTCGAGTTTGGTCTAATACAAGCACATCAGGGTGAAAGGCTGTTGCTGTTCCTAATAGTTTGATGAGACAGCGAGGGGGGATAAGGTAGGGTAGATCCAGGCGGTCAATTTCTACATTCAGTTTTCGTCCCAGAAAACCGGATACTTGTTCGTGCGGCCCTGTTGGTTCCATTTCGGTTAATTCACCATCAATCAGTTCGTAGCAATCGCTGTCGCCGTAGTTTGTAATAAATTCATCAACAGTTATAAGTTTTGGAGGTGATTGAACCATTGTGTTTATTCCTCATCCGACGGCAATGTACGTCTTTATTCAAAGCCTCGCCATACCTGAAAGATTGGCTGTGGGTTGTTTGCGACTTTGTTCCTCGGCGTCAGTCAAAGTAATCTTGCGCCTGCCAATCTGTTCGATCAACTCGCTCAAACTCAATCCGCGCTCTCTAGCAATAGCGCGAAAACCTTCCCACCCCGCAGATGTTACCTGAATGTTCCTTTGCTTTTTTGGCTCCTCATATCGAGGTTCGCCTCCGCCTAACTTTAAATTAGCTAGAGAGTTGGGGTGGAGCTGCGTTCCTTTGCTTGGGGGCATTTTGCAACATTATCCTTTCGACTTTTTTCTTTATTATCCCACATTACGAGCAAATTTCCGTGGTACTATAGGTAATATGGAATCAACCTATACGAGTCAACTTCTTCAATCTGGTGTCTAGCTTTGGGGCTGGCAAGTCAGGGGTTGACTTATCTCAGGAGGCACTAGGAAATGCACCCAACTCAGGAGACACCGGGCAGCGAGCAGCGTCAACCTTTAGTAGTTTTGCGAGGCTCAACCCGAAAGCACCACCACACTGTTGCAGACTCCCTGCGGATTGACCCAGATGGCGTTGCTGAGTTAGAGTATGAATAGGAGGAATAATTTATGCAATGCCCAGAATGTAAATCAACCCATATCCGTA
>NZ_JAUBUJ010000172.1:0-9796 GCF_036705405.1 Microcoleus sp. B13-B6 | reverse complement strand
GGGTCTGCTCTGAGAGAATCGTAGGTTAGAGTTAAGCTGCGGGTTTCTCCCATTGACTGGTAAGGTACGAGGTCGTGTGTTTCGATGACTGCCCCGGAGTGCATTTCTACGGAAGAGGTTAAGCCGCCTTTTGCTTTGCATTCGTTAATTCAACTATTAAGTAAAAAAGTTAAATTCTAGTCAAAGGAAGGGTCTGTATACCATTTTTTCACATTCTCGTACCATTCACTCGCCTGCTTGTATTCCTCAACTATCTCAACCGGAGTATTGTCATCTAATTTCCAAGGACAAAAATCACTAGACTTATGTTCGCAACTAACATGATAGCCTCGCGGTAAAGTCTTCCAGTAGGTAGCTTGAAATGGTTCAAGGACATTCCACTTTTCGGTTCCTGGGATATGTTCGTGTATTAAAATCAAACTATCCACAGCCAGCAATTGCTCTATAATTTCGCGCTCAGTACCTATAATTCCCTCTTCATAGGGGAAGATGTTCAGAAAATTCGCAATAAGAAACTTATTCCAGGCAGGATGAGCCATTGCTTCCCATTTAGCACCTCCTTGAGGAGTTAAATAGTATGATGCTTTAAGTCTCCCGTCTAAGTGGTCTTGAATTCCAGCCATTGTTAAAACAACATCAGGAGTCCCCTCTGCATCATATTCATCAGCAAACACTATTGCTTTAATATCTCCTTTTTGAAACAAGGAATCGGCTGCAAGTGCTGTTTCAGCATGAGATAAGTGTTCTGAGTATGCAACGCTTTCTAACCCGTAATAGTTTATTACAACAGATTTTAGCAGCAAGTATTCAACCTTTGAATTCGGAGTTTCTGCCAATGCTGCGTAAGAGATTGGTGCTATATCTTCAAAGAGACTTGATGGGTTTGTATCTAATTCTGGCTCTGTATACCAATGCGAAATTTCTGAGTACCACTGCTTCGCTTGTCGATCTTTCTCAATCCATTCTTTGGGTGTATTTGAGTCGATACACAATTCAAAATATCGATGCTGGTAAGTAACTTTGTAAGCTTTGGGTAAAGTTTTCCAGTACGTTGCTTTCCAAAATCCTATATCCTCCCAAAAACAAGTTTCTGAAATAAGAATTTGGTTTTCTAAATATTCACAATAATTTATAATTTCTTGCATAATCTGCTGAGAACAACAGATTATTTCTGAACGAAATAATCCAGTTATTTCATCACGCTGATAACCCAGACACCATTTATGATAATAATTCCAATTAGCACCAGTTAAGCCTTCCCACCTTGCTCCTCCCTGAGAAGTTAAGTAGTAAAAAGCGTTGAGTTTTCCATTTAGGCTTGCCCAAATCTGAGATATTGTTAGGGCTACACCTCTAATATTTTCTCCATTTTCATTAGAAAATGCTGCTAATATATCGCCACTTTGAAATAACCGATTGGCTGCTGATACCACTTCAGCATGGGAGAGTCGCCAATCAGATGCGACATTTATGAAAATTTCTGTCTCTGTTAAAGCAGACAAGATCATTAAATACTCTACTCTGTTTATAGTCATTTGCTTGTTAATTACACAGCATCTATATCAAGCGTAAAAGGTTATGTTCCAGTCAAGTAATTGATTTAGAGATCAGAATTGTGAATTTTCCGGCTATTTGCATTTTTTATATTCAAAATGGAAAATCTTACTCTTTTCTTTGGTCCTGTGACAGTATCTTCACAACATTCACATCTTCCGAGTGAGCCAGCGCTAGATGACGACCACTCTTGGTCTTTTCGGACGTTATCGTTAGCACTTATCTCTACATTGTAGTGACGCGCACCACCGTCTTTTGTAGGCTTTGGATAAGGACAAGGTAACTTATCATCGGCTTTATATGGTAAAGCTCCTATAGGAGGAAGCAAACTCTGCAACCACCATAGTCTTTCTCTATTTGGCTGTCTGTCATTTGCTAATTCGCGCCTTGTTTTTTGTAAATTATTCGCTGCATCTTCAAGGCTGTTATATCTAAAACCAATTAGGATACCCTGTTCTCCCCCTGTTCCTCTAAATATTGTCTCACACTTGACATATTTCTTGAGTTCGGGGTCATCTGCACAAGTTTTACAATCAGGATTCGGAAGAGGTGGCGAAGCTGGAGAGGTTGACGGCGCAGTGGATGGCTGTGAACGAGTTGGTCGATTAAGCAGTGGAGTAGGCTGAGTTTGTCCCTGAGGTTGAATCAACCCTCTCCGCAGTCTCTCCTGAAACAGTCGATCGTCCTGACCAGCAGGAAGAGGATTCAGCAACCCACCACCACCAGGAGGTGCAAGCAATATACCCAAACCAGGCACACGCTGGAGAAGACCACCCAAAGGCGGTAGAGGCAAAGCCGGTGCAGGCAAAGGTATCGCTACAGGAACCTGTTCTCCCGACGGATCGGTATAATTAGTCGGACTATTTCCCACATACCGATACAAATTAGCATCCCCACCCCCAAACCCGATCGTATCCTCACTAATAAACCTCCCCACCTGCGGGTCATAATACCTCGAATTATAATAATAATTCCCCGTCTCAGAATCCAACTCCCGCCCCGTAAAACCAAACCGGAAACCCACACTCGGATTAGTTTGACTCCTCACCTTCCCAAAACTATCATAACCAATCCGATTCTGAATCGCCCCATTAGAATCAACCAAATCCCGCACCGTTCCCAGATTATCAGTTAACGGCCACAACACGCTACCGCCAGCACTTTCATCAGCCAAAATCTGGTCAGTTTCCACCCCGTGCAAATAACGGTGCGTTTGAGAACCAGCACCATCAAAAGTCAAAGCAATATGCTGCCCGTCGTAAACCAAACGCTCAACTTGAGGCACCGCACTACCAGCACCATCCGCATCAACTTCCTTAACAATGCGGCGATTCAAACCATCATAACTATACTGAGCCGACTTAATCACAGAACCGCTACCATTTTTACCCACAACCTGACTCAAACGGTTCCGATAATCCCAACTGTACTCAGTCACCTCACCCGTAACAATATCAGTCCGCTTCGTGAGATTCCCCTCACCATCGTAGTCGTAATTGTAAACACCATCAGACTGCAACTGATTGTTACTTCCAGTTTGATATCCAGAATTAGTTCGACTCCCATTATCATCGTAACTGTAACTCTCATCACTCTGAGAACTATAATCTGCACCAGTCAACTGGTCTCGCTTGTCATAACTGTAATTGGTACTACCCGATGGCGAAGTAAATCCAGTCACTCGATTGGCAAAATCGTAAGTCCAAGCATAATTAGCTAACGTCACATTCCCCTTACCGTGACTCAACCGAGTTAAACGACCCGCAGTGTCATAAACATACTCGCTTGAGGCCACCAAACCCGTCCCATTCAAATCGCTGTAACGAGTAACATCCTTAGTTTTACCCGCAGCATCATAACTCATATCCACCCGCTTGGAACTTACCCCATTCCCACTTTGAGTAATCCGAGTTACTCGGTTCCCATCATCATAAGTAAAAGACTTCGTTCCCCGCAATTGACCGTTAATTGTATCCGTCACAGAAATCGGACGATTAACCTGATTGTATGCGTACTTCAACAACACATTTGGCACGTTCGGAGTTCCCGCATTGTCAACAGTTTCCAAATTCCCAGCCAAATCGTAAGTCAAAGCATAAGTTGCATCGGGGTCGCTAATAGTTTTAAGTTGACCTGCTGCATCGTAGCTTGAAGTAATCGTCCGAATAGAAGTGTTAGCTGAATTCAGCCACTGTTCCTCTTTTGGGCGGTTGAGTTTGTCGTAAACAAACTTGCGAGTGCGGTTGTTGCCGTCTTTAGATGTGATTAAATTGCCTGCGGGGTCGTAAGTGTAGCTGCGAGTGCGGTTCAGTGGTTGATTGGTTTCAGTTTTGAGGCGATTTAATTCATCGTAGGCGAAGGTTGTTTTGTTGTTGGAAGGGTCAGTGAGAGAACTGACATTGCCGACATTATCGTAAGCTGTAGTTGTGGTTTTGTTGAGAGCATCAGTGACTGTTGTTTGACGGTTTAAAGCATCGTAACCGTAGCGAGTGGTGTTGCCCAAACCGTCTGCGACAGCACTAACATTACCGTTAGCATCGTATTCTGTAGACACTTTGTTGCCGAGGGGGTCGGTGACGGAAGTAGTTCGGTCTTTTGTGTCGTAAGTATATTCGGTTTTGTCTCCCAGTTCGTTGGTAAATGTGAGGAGGTTGCTGTTAGCGTCGTAGGTAGATTTTGTGGTATTATTGAGAGGGTCTTTGCTGCCGGTTTGGCGGTTGAGATTGTCGTAGGTGTATTCGGTGGAGTGGTTGAGAGCGTCGGTAATTTTAGTTTGATTGCCGGCTTTGTCGTAAGTGTAGGTGGTATTGTTTAGTTTGGGGTCAGTGACAGTTTTTTGGCGGTTTAAAGCATCGTAGGTAAAGGAAGTCTTGCGAAGTATCGGGTCAGTAACCGATTTGAGAGTGCCACCTTTATTGTACTCGGATGTTGTGACATTATTGAGTGGATCTGTGATTTGAGTTTGACGATTCAGAGCATCGTAAACGTATTGAGTTTTGTTAGTATTCCCATCAATTTCAGCAGTAACATTCCCAACCTTATCGTACTCAGTTTTGCTCGTACTAGCAATAGTAGTCTGTGCCGCTTGAGTAACATCAGTCCGCCTTCCCAACTCATCATACTTGTACTCAGTCCGGTTATTATTAGCATCAACTTGAGCCACCATTTGATTAGCAACATTATACTCAAAACGAGTAACTTTCTCACTAGGGTCAACCTCCCGAATTAACCGGCCCCGTGCATCATAAACCTTGTTAGTTCGGTTGCCTTTTGCATCAAAACTCGCCGTCTGATTGTTATCCGAATCGTACCGCATCTTCTCGACCGTACCGTCAGGATTAACCATCTCCACCAACCGATTCCGACTGTCATACCGATACTCAGTCTTCCTTCCCAACGGATCAACCATTAATACCTGATTCCCATTCAAATCGTACTCGTAACTCGTCACGGGCGATGTCAGCGGCCCGCTGCCATCCGGGTCAGGAGCCGTCACTTTAACGAGCTGATTCATGATATTATAATCAGACTCAGTACGGTTGCCCTTCTCATCAATTGTTGCCGTCTGATTTCCCGCACCATCATACTCAAACTGCTGCGTTGCTTCATCAGGAGTCGCAGAGGCAAACGTCGTCTTCTTCAATTGATTCATCGCATCGTATTCATACTCAGTGCGGATGCCATTTTCATCAATTACTGCCTTTTGATTCCCCGCAGCATCGTACTCAAACTGCTGCACCGCTTCATCAGGAGTCCCAGAGGCAACAGTAATCTTAACCAACTGGTCTTTATCGTTATAATCGTAATCTGTCACCCGTCCGTTGGGGTCAGTTTCAATGTCAATTAGATTTTTATTTGTGTAGGTATAGCTAGTAACAACATCATCGCTGTCGCCAACAGCACCTACTACGTTTGTCACTTTTCTTCTGTTACCAGTAAGCGGGTCAATTTCGTAGTAGTCGCAGCTAGATCGAACTAGTGGTAAAATGCTAAAATGCTTTGATGTTTTTATTCAGAGGTTTGAAGGCAGATTTTCTGACTAAATAAATGTTAGCACTTGTTGAGAGAAATTGATTGGGCAATCGCCGGTGATAATATTTCTGTAAGTACGATCGCCCTCGATTGTATCTCTTTAAAAAAGATAGCTAGACTGGCGTTGCTGATTCACGGTATGAATCAACTTTTGTCGGAAGTTACAAAACTCACCCTCCGAGGGCTTATAGCAATTGCAAAATCTTGAATTCATACCTGTATTCAGCAACGCCGCTAGACTGTATTTCGACTGCCAATCTTTAATCCATCTGAGTTTCAATCGGGGTGGTCGCCACGCCAATAATCTGGCGATCGTTCTTCTATCGAGCAGATTGCGTCCCAATCTAACATACGAATGCTAGGATTGAACCGACTGAAAGTATATTCAATGTCTTCAGGAGAAATACCCTCCATCAATTCTGGTATAAAATCAAAAGACTTTGTACCGTAACAAAAATCTCGGACAAACTCAAAAAAGCTTCTACTTATAAAAACTCGCTCGCCACACTCCGGTGTTTCCCAATCTGCCCAGTAAATATCATAACTTTTATCCGACTCGCTGTAAGTTGTTAAATCCCAAAAAATTAAGCTGCCTCCTGCCCCATATTCTCCAAACATGAAAGCAGAACTTAGCAGGTTTATATATTCTAGATTGCGGTTAAGATCGGGAGATGGATATCTTCTTATTTGGTCTATCATTCCTCCTATCATATCCTGAGCTTCCAGCAGATAATTGCTGGGACAGAAAATAACCACCAAGTCCCAAAGGGAACCCGTACCAAAGATTTGACAAAAATCTTTATAGTCAGCAGGTAAAGTAATATTATTTTGGATTTCAAAAGCAGTTAGTTCATCTTCGCTTAAAATTTCTACACCAAGGTCATCCTCTATGACTTCTAGGTTTGCTAGCAATTGTCGCCATTGATTAATCATAGCTTATGAGGGTTTTTGTTGTTTAATAAAAAACTAAGGAAAAAAAGGACGATAAATGGGCGTCTAAGGATTGGGCAAATTAACAGGAGGGGTGCTTGTAAATGTATGACCGCTAAAAGGACTTTGATACACAGAGGTCATTGGGGAATTCCAAGCAATCGCAGTTTGACGCTTATCAAGATAAAATGGTTTAATATTTAAATGCAGGGGTTTGAAAACAAATTTTAGGGTTAAATAAATGTTAATTTTTGTTGAAAAAAATGATTTTAAGCATTTTTTTGAGAGGGATATGCGGCGATAGCGTTTTCACTCGATATTACTTTCCCTCACTCAATCTTAATAGGCGGTGGAACTCCCCAAAGTTTGACAGTAGTGTCTTTACTTCCACTAGCAAGTGTTTGTCCGTCGGGACTAAAAGCAACAGAGTAAACAATACGGTGATGATAGATCGAATTGTTGGTAGAAGCATGAAAAGAAGCGAGCGCTTTTCCTGCGTTCACTTCCCACATACCAATAACGCGAGAACCGGAATATCCACCCCCACCAGCAAGGATTTGCCCGTCGGGACTAATTACCAGCGAGACTACTTCCGCATCTGTAGGAATTGTGTAAATTACTTCTTGTGTCAGTAAATTCCACAATTTTATAGTTCTGTCTCCTTCGTGACTGCTGAAAAGCATTTGTCCGTTTGGATGGAAGCAAACAGCAAAAACAAAACCGGATTCAAAATCCCAAGTACGAATTTCTTCACCTGTATTTAAGTCCCATAATTTGATAGTGCGATCAGCACTACCACTTGCTAAAATCTTGCCATCTGGACTAATCGCTAAAGATAAAACAGAGGAATCATGACTGGTAAAAGTGCGAATTTGTTGCCCTGTTATTACATTCCATAATTTGATAGTGCGATCGGCACTGCCGCTGGCTAAAATTTGTCCGTTGGAACTAATTGCTACAGAAAGTACGGAACTACTATGACCAGAAAGTGTGTAGATTTCTTGAGACGTGTCGAGGTTCCATAGCTTAATAGTAGCATCAGCACTGCCACTAGCTAGAACTTGCCCATCTGAACTGATTGCTACTGAGATAACAGCATCGGTATGTCCTGTAAGGTTGCGAATTTCCTGACGGTTACTCAAGTCCCAAAGCTTGATGGTAGTGTCGGCACACCCGCTAGCTAAAATTTGTCCATCTGGACTAAAAACAACAGAATAAACAGAAGTGGAATGGCTTTTGAATGTTCTCAGATACCTAAAGAAGGCATAAAAATTCCCCCCCCGCAAAGCCTCTTCCATCTCCTGATACTCTATCTCAGACCTTGCGGGAGGTAAGTCAGTTCGTGGACTGGTAGATTCAGGAGGAAGATGCAAATGCTCGAAGTTTTCATGACTGAAGTGTTTAGTTTGAGGATAACTAGCTGCTAAGTTACCCACAAATTGCTCAAAATTTTGCCAAGCTTGTTGCTCTTGGCTATTAAAATCTTCTGTATTTTCCGTAAGGTTAGTAGTTTGAGAGTGTTGAATAGATTGTATCAGCTTGTTCCAAACTTGCAGCAATTTTTGCTGAATCTGTTGAAATTCAGCGCTGAACTTTTGTGGTTTGAAAAACGCGTTAACTGTTAACTGTTCCCAAGCAGACTGGAGAAAATTTTGGCTAACTTGTCCGCGTTCTCTTTCTACTTGGATTGGGGGGCTTACCTGTGTTAAAGAGCGATCGCTAGCTTCAGAATTGGATTTTTTTTGTCTATATTGAGTGAAAGTGTAGTGAAGTTCCTGTGGATACGGGTGCATCCATTCTGGTAAAACTTCGTAAGCTTTTGTTCCTAAACAGAAATCGCACACGAATTCAAAAAAGTTTCGCCCTACTTGGTACAAATTACCTTCAAAGCTATCTAAACGCACTAAGTAAATATCACAGCTATTATCCAAGTTACTATAACTTTCCAAATTCCAAAAAAGTATTTCTGCACAGGAATTATCCCCAAACACGAAAGCATAACTGAGCAATTTATTAAGGGACTCTAAATCTAAAGAGTTATCTGGATTATTATATACATAATTATCAATCTCAATCTTCAGAACGTTTATTCCAAGCTGTAACTCTTTACTGGGACACCAAAGTTGCATATAATCCCCAAACATCCCACCTCCAAATACTTGGCAAAAATCTTTATAGTCAGCAGGTAAAACAACGTTATTCTGAAGTTCAAAGTTTATAATTTGTTGTTCATCCCAAACTTCTCCACAATAAGGGTCTTCAATAAATTCTAAATAGTTCAGTAAGGCTTGCCACTTTTGTTTCATCATAAAGGATTAGGGAAAAAACTTGGTCCATATATGGTACCGTCAGTGAAAACTCCTAAGGCAACATAACTACTCGGTCTGAGAGGATATTCTATTGTTCTTCCTAGGTACACAAGATTTATAGTTAGAATCAAATTTACACGAGGACAATTAGGATCGTTATTTTTCTTAACTATCTCTCTACCTAGATTGCTTTCAAAGGCGCGCCATGTGCCACTTCTTCCTTGGTTAATTGAACTATTTTGGGGAAAAAAGTTATTAATATCTCTGTTGCTGCCTCCCAATTCCTTATTAGCAACAATATGACCTCTATCATCACCTATAGGTTGAATACTCTTGATTTTATTTTTGTTTGGTAGCGTTCCTCCTGGAGCTTCGTCATCAGTAGGACTGATTCTAGCTATGGTCAAATCAGAGAGTATAAAATTGCTTGCGTCATTAGAGATAGACTCTATGGTATTTGTGAACTCTGGCGAATTATTATCGCCATCAAAGTAATTAATAAGACGCAGTTGGCTGTCCACTTTTCCACGTTTCGTTAGTCCAAAAGGATCGATAGCCTCTATTGGGTTATTGGTAACATAGGCATACAGATTTGTGTCTTTGCTTGCAAACCCAACAGAATCCTCCCCAATAAACCGTCCTATCTCCGAATTATAATACCGCGCCCGATAATAATACAACCCAGTCTCAGAATCCAACTCCCGCCCCGTAAACCCATACCGACTTCCAGCAGCAGAATTCGACTGACTAACCACCCCACCAAACGCATCATACCTCACATGATTCGCCACACTCCCACTATTATCCACAAAATCCTTAACCGTCCCCAACTGGTCAGTCAAAGACCACAAAACACCCCCCTGAGCACTCTCCTGTGCCAACACTCTGTCAACCCCAGTCCCGTAAAAATACCGCTTGTCCAAAACAGGTTGATTCGACCCCGAAGCCACAAAATCAAACAGTACATTATC
>NZ_JAUBUJ010000171.1:0-9827 GCF_036705405.1 Microcoleus sp. B13-B6 | reverse complement strand
ACGGGTACAGATACACCAACGGGAACACCGACACCAACGGGTACAGATACACCAACGGGAACACCGACACCAACGGGTACAGATACACCAACGGGAACACCGACACCAACGGGTACAGATACACCAACGGGAACACCGACACCAACGGGTACAGATACACCAACGGGAACACCGACACCAACGGGTACAGATACACCAACGGGAACACCGACACCAACGGGAACACCATCAGGAACACCCACGCCAACGGGAACAGATACACCAACGGGAACACCGACACCAACGGGCACAGCGGGAACACCCACGGGAACACCGACACCATCGGGAACACCCACACCAACGGGAACAGATACACCATCGGGAACACCGACACCAACGGGAACACCCACACCAACGGGAACACCCACACCAACCGGAACGCCCACTCCAACCAACTTCTTCGATTATTCGTCGTCCCCCAACAGCCTTACTCAAAACTTCAGCAACATCACTCAACCTGTCACTATCATTGGCAGTCCCTTTAACGACAACTTCACCGGTACAAGCAACCCAGACAATATTAGCGGTAGCGATGGTGATGACATCCTTGATGGTGGCGCTGGCAATGACACCCTCAATGGCGGAGTTGGCAACAACACCTTCACCGGGGGAGTTGGCAATGACACCTTTATCTTTAATTCCCTTCCTGGTACTTTCGGCGGACAAAACCTAATTTTAGACTTCACCCCTGGAGAAGATAAATTACAACTTGATGTTGCCTTCGGTTTCACCTCACCGGAACAAGTGCTCGCAGCATTACAATCTACCCCTTCGGGTTTAGTCTTAAACTTAGGGAATGGTCAAACTATCTCTATCAAAGCCAATTCTCTCTCACCAAGCGACATCATTCTCTTTAGTAATTCCACAGCAACACCGACACCAACGGGAACACCTACACCATCGGTAACACCGACACCATCGGGAACACCCACTCCAACGGGAACCGATACACCATCGGGAACACCCACTCCAACGGGAACCGATACACCAACGGGAACCGATACACCATCGGGAACCGATACACCAACGGGAACCGATACACCAACGGGAACCGATACACCATCGGTAACACCAACACCAACGGGAACCGATACACCATCGGTAACGCCAACACCAACAACCAACAACATCCCCAATGACGACTGCATCTGCGATGACATTGCCTATCCCAATTTAAATCAACCTAACTCAGTTGAGAACACCATACTTGGTGTATCGGGAATTCAAATAGGCACTGCCCAAAACGATGAATTTCTCGGCACTAACAACGGCAATATATTCGATGCCAAATCTGGGAATGACAACTTATATGGTGGTGCCAGCAACGACATCTTTAATGGCAACCAAGGCAATGACTTCATCATCGGAGGCAAAGGTGACGACATCCTCTATGGAGATGGAGGAAACGACATCGTTCTTGGCGAATTGGGCAAGGATTTAATCTTCGGAGGCAAAGGCAATGACTTGTTACATGGTCGCGAAGGTATTGACATCATTTATGGCAACAAAGATGATGACTTCATCAATGGTGGCAAGGATAATGACGTTTTATATGGAGGCAAAGGTGACGACATCATCCTTGGTAGTCAAGGTGATGACAATCAGTTTGGACAGTTAGGTTCGGATACCCTCTGCGGCGGTGAAGGCAATGACTTAATCAACGGTGATGCAGGAGCAGATATTCTCGGAGGGTGCGAAGGAAATGATACTCTTTACGGAGGCCTAGATAACGATACTCTCACTGGTGGCAAAGGATCCGATTTGCTTGATGGAGGCGTGGGGAATGATAGTTTGATTGGCGGTAGCGGCAACGATATCTTTGCCTTAACAACTGGTCAAGGATTTGATATCATCGCTGATTTTACCATCGGTCAAGACTTGATTGGATTAAGCGGAGGTTTGAGTTTTGGTCAGTTAGCAATCACTCAAAATACTCAGGGAACTCTCATCAAAAATGTCTTGACAGGAGAGGAGTTAGGTGTGATGATTGGAGTGAGTGCCAATGCGATTACATCCGCTAATTTCCGGTTGATTTAGGAAATCAAGAAAAGTACGATCGCCCATTCGATTCAAAAGGACGATCGCACTTCTACCAATTTTAAAAGGTCTAGCAAAAATTTAACGATTATTCATACTTTCGGCCGCGCCACTGAGTAGGCTGATTCAACGCAGAAATTAGAATACGCAAAAACGCCAGCGGATCGGCTAAAGGTGACAGCCAAAACAGCCATTTACCCGATGCCTGACTTGTATCGTAGGAAGGTGCGATCGCGAAACACAAAGCCGATCGCACTGCAACCAAAAATACATTCAATCCCAACAGCCAAAAGTGCGGAAATACACCAACCGGCGGCAGCGAACCAAACAGCAAATAGCACAACACAATCGGCACCGGCAAACCTTGAACCGCCAGCAACAGCCACAAATCGCCCCAAATTTGAGCGCCAGAAGCAGCATCTTTCAAATCGAGCGATCGACCCCATTCATTCCAAGTCTCGATCGCCCCCTCATACATCCGCACCTTCAACACCTTAGCCCCATCCAAAAAGCCCACCTTAAAGCCCTTAGCAGCCGCATAGCGAGCCAGAGTCACATCATCGCAAAACGAACCCCTCGCGACCTCATAGCCCCCCAAAGCCACCAAAACCTCGCGCTTACACAAGAAACACTGACCGTTCGCCATCACCCGTTCCGGCACATCCCCGCCAGTCCCCGTGGGCCCGAACCGATAAACCAAAGTCATTAACAAAGCAGGTTGCAGCCACAACTCCCCCGGATACTTGAGGATAAACTGCGGCGACAGCGAAATCAAATCGTAATTTCCAGCCGCCGCCGTCTTCAGCAAACTCGCAATCAAACCCGGATGCGGCACAGTATCCGCATCTATCCCCAAAATCCACTCGCACTTCTCGGAACTTGCCAAAAAACCCGCATTCAGCGCCCAGGGACGCCCTACCCAACCCGCCGGCAGCGGATCGTCGTTAATCAAGCGAAACCGGGGGTCTTTTTGTGCTGCTGCTTTGACTAAATCTCCGGTTCCGTCTACCGAATAGCTGTCAACCACAATTACTTCTCGGAGTTCGTAACTTTGGCTGGTTAATCCTTCCAAACAAGGCGAAATGCGATCGGCTTCGTTCAAAGTCGGTACCACCGCAGTACAACTACCCAACAAATCCAGCGTCGGCGAATCCGGTTCCAGGGGCGGGATGCGCGATGGGCCTTTAATCAAACGCGACATCAGAAGGGCTGCAGCGGGCAATTGCAGCAGCAAGAGTGCGACAGCGATGATACTTGTCAGCGGTTGGGAGAACAGGTGAGGGGCGATCATGGGATTTTAGATTTTAGATTTTAGATTTTAGATTTTCAATTGAAGAATTGGGAATTACGGTTGGTGTCAATTTAAAAATTTAATAAAATTTTGACCTCAAACATATTACAGGAATTGGGAATGAAAAAATCGCCATTGAAAAACCCGGTTTCTACAAGAAACCGGGTTTTTAAACTAGCTCAAAATTTAGTGTAAATTTTTGCTAAATCAGCCGGGGTTGCTCACTAGCAACTCACTTACGCAAAACCCCCACGGGCTCAGGTGGAATTTGGGCCGTGAGAACAGATGTCTCCAAAGACGGCATTGTTTCTGTTACGTCACCTGTTGCGGGTTTAGCGATCCAGCTTAACGCGATCGCCGGAACTACACCCAGAAGCACCGCTAGCGATGTTGGGAACCAGAACCGAGAATCCAAGGAAACTACAGTGATAATTGCTCCGAAAGCAAAGTTTACCAAATAAACAATTAAGGGCAAACCCAATTCCGATCGCTCTAATTTAATCGGTGTTTTTCTCCACAAGAAAGCTGCTACAGACATAAATAGCGCCCCTGTACCCATCCAGCCAGCCAAATTGCGGTAAGGCATCCCAAAGAAAGCCCCAAGTTCCTCAAACTCCCAAAAAGGCACAGCAGTTTGACTCATCGCCGGATCTAGTACAAAATCCCAAGCTGTTAGCAGCAAAGCACCCAGGGCGATCGCCCCTATTTGGCGCACCCAATTGAGTTCACCTTTACCGCCAGCTACTCCAGCGCGAGCAATTATGTATGAAACCAGTCCCAGATAAAACCACGAGAGGGGAATTGTAAACGGAACCAGCCCTGCAATTTTGTAGCCCAAACCGCTCAAATAATGGTAGTGCCCGAAGGGAAAACCCGTACTCGTTCCCAACAACTCGCTACTCAAGGACAAAAACACAGAAGGCACTAAAAAAGCCAGAGTTGCACCCCAACCCAATGTCCGCAGGGAATAGAGAGCAACTGCTGCTGCACCAAAGATGATATAAACTACTCCACCCCCAGCCATCCCCCACTGGAATAGCGTTTGCCCTGCTGGTGGCAAACTCATCACCAATTCGGGACGGGGTAAAATCAGCAGCAACCCTGCCAATCCAAAAGCCATTGAGAAGACGTGGGCAATTAGGCAAAAGCGCTCAGCAATCAAAAGTTGCTTCATGGGACTCCTCGAAAAAATATTAGATGCAGAAAGCACTCTTAACAGTTTACAAACTTTAACAAAAAAC
The DNA here is from genome assembly GCF_036705405.1 of Microcoleus sp. B13-B6. Lineage (NCBI taxonomy): Bacteria > Bacillati > Cyanobacteriota > Cyanophyceae > Oscillatoriales > Microcoleaceae > Microcoleus > Microcoleus sp. B13-B6. The sequence continues at coordinate 5,219 of NZ_JAUBUJ010000171.1, read as the reverse complement.
CAACTGCATTTGAGTCAGTTGTCAATTGTCTGTTGTCTGTTGTCAGTTGACAGTTGTCAGTTGCCCTGCGCGGGCCCATGCCCTGCGCGGGCCCATGCCCTGCGCGGGCCGATTCCCAATTTCCGATAATTACCTCTGTTTTGTCACTTCGGGCGAGAGTATAGCGGTATGGTGCGTCGCTCATTGATAGTCGTAAATAATCAGAATTCTGGCGGCGACGCACCCTACTTTAATTAGAATAGGAGTAGGATAATCATCTCTACCGAAAGTGACTCAAGAGGGTTACTGCCAATTGCCCACAAGCACGAAAGGTGCCCAGAAATACGGATTCTGATACTGTGGGTTTTGCAACAGCGTTAATTGAGCGTTGCGGAGGGCTTCAGCTTTGCTGGTTTTAGAAGAAGCCAGTTGCTTGTAAAACTCAGCCATAAAGATAGCTGTAGATTCGTCGTTGACTTGCCAAAGGGTGGCGGCGGTGCTGCGGGCACCCGATCGAATTGCAGCCCCGGCCAAACCCAAAGCCGCGCGGTTATCGCCCGAAGCAGTTTCGCAAGCACTCAAAACCAAAAGTTCGATCGGCTGTTGTTTCTCCCCAGTGCGGGCTCGCAGTAGTCGATCGAACTCCTTAACATTCACTTTCTGATCCCAAGTCACAATAAAAGTATCCGCTGCATTCGAGCTAAACTGACCGTGAGTTGCCAAATGGACGATCGGGTAAGACAAAGCTTTAATTCGATCGTGCAACCGCCCGCTGACAAAATCTTCATTCAGCAGCGAACTCGCCGGCATCTCGGCTGCAATTTGCTGAACTTCCTCCTTCACCCCCGGCAAAGCCGAGAAGCCTTGACGCGCTTCCGAGAGGCCAGCGGTGATCACTTTTAACTTGACTTTGTTCAGCGGTTTCGGTGCCAGCAATTGCAATCCCGGCGCCAAAGCAATACTGTATTTTTCTACCAAAAACTTTTCACCGTCGTGCAGCACCGCCATCGGCAGATTCCGCAAGTAACCGTCGAGCACAAATACCAGGGTTTTAATCCCGGCGGCGGTCAAATCCGCCTCTGCGGGGCGGATTAACCAGTCATAAACCTGTTCAACGGGTAGCCTCCTGTTGCGGGGGAAAGCAGCAGGCCTGATGGTATTTTTGGCTTGTCTGAAGGCAGTTTCCAACTCAGCTTGAGACTTCTTCGTAGCGTAGCGGCGCAGAGGTTTGCCGGGAATTGACAAAATTACCTCCAAACGATCGCTCAAAATAATCGGATAAATCACCGCCGCAGTCGGATCAATTTCCTCGATCGACTTTGGTTTAGCATCAGCACAAGCATCCCGGAAAAAGTTGTCCAATTCTGCCAACTGCAAAGATTCCACCGTTTGGCGCGCTAGTTTCAATTTAGTTTGACTGGGAGATTCCTCTTGCAAAAGCAGCCCGACTAATTCCCGATAAACCGGTTCGGCACTTTCCCGAAACGAAAATTGCACTTCGGGATTGACTGTTACCAAATCGCCCCGCAAAGAAGACAGTACATTCACAGCTTGAGTATATTGAGCGATCGCCCCTTCTGTATTTCCCTGAGCTTTCCGAATCCGTCCCAGTTGCCAAAACAATTGATAAGCAATATCGGGAGATTGAAACGCCGGTGCTAAACTCAAAGCCTCAGTTGTGAGATTTTCCGCTTTCTGATACTGCTGTTGGATTTCTGATAGTTTGCCTTTGGCTGCCAGAATATAAGCTTGTATGCGTTTATCGCCCAAACTGTTTGCTCGTTCGACAGAGCGATCGAGCATGGTGTCAATATCGCTTAAACTCAAAGTTTTCGCAGGCGACTGAGCTAATTTCATCAAGCTTTGAGCTAGATTAATTTGAGCGTAAAGTCCGGCGCGGTTCGACCCAAATTGAGCGGTTTGAGGTTCGAGAGAACGCCACAAAGCCTCTGCTTCCGACCAATCTTTGCGATCGAGTAACAAACTCAATTGGTTTAACTTTGCCTGAATTTGTAGGGGCGATCGATCCGGCATCGCCTGGATCGATCGACCATAATACTCTAGGGCCAAGCGTTCCCAATCACCCCGCTGTTCTGGTGTCAAACCCGGTTTATTGCTTTTAGCCCGTACCGTATTTCCCAGATTGAGATAAATTGCCGCCTCCTCTGATCGGCTACCTAATTTTTGGGCTGCTTCGAGTCCCGCCGAAAGCACATCCTGCGATCGTTCCAGTTGTCCCAAAACCCGCAGTACCCGCCCTAAAGCATGAGTTGCCCGGACTTGTTCGATAGAAACAGACCCATTTTTCAAAGTTTCCAAACCCGCTGTCGAAACTTCGCAAGTTGGGTTTTCCAACTTGAAAGAAGCTAATAGCATTTTGCAAGCTCTGGGGTAAAGTCCCAGAATTTCCCAAGCCCGACTTTGATTAATTTGAGCTTGAAAAAGTTGGTTTTTTCTATCAATTTGCTCGAAAATTTTAGCAGCTTGCGTCCAAATATCGATCGCCTCTTGAGTCTGTCCGCGTTCAAGTTGCAACTGTCCTTGAATGTTGAGAGTTTCAGCCAAAATCCGCTGCTGTTCGGGAGTTTTGGCTTGTGTTCGCACTGCCGACAAACTCGAATTTACAGCTTTTTCTGCTTCTTCCCAAAGCCCCAACTGCCCGTAGGTTGCAGCTAAATTACTCAAAGCTGTGGCGCGATCGAGATTTTCGCCTTTTGCCTCAAAGGCCGCCGCCGCTTGCTGCAACAAAGGTACAGCTTCCGAAAAACGTTCCTCTTGGTACAGAGTTCGAGCTTGTCGAACAAGCTGCACCGTTTGTGGTGGATTAACCTGAGCAATTCCAGGAGGAATCGCAACTGCTAGCAGACAGGAAATCACAAATAACAGAATTACTTGCCGGAGCGATCGGGTAAACTTCATAGTTAGAAAATAAAATTACAACCGCAGACACACCTACTAATTAACCCAAATACATCTTATTCTTTATCTGCATTAATCCGCGTTAATCCGCCTACATCTGCGGTAAAAAAAACCTAATTTCAACGCGGCACACAACCCGAACTCGGTTGAGGATGGCGAGAGTCAGCAGCATGACCCGGATTATATCCAACAAGCATAACTTCTCCTTGAGCATTCACCACCCAACCTTGCGCCGGAACAACTTCCCGATCGGGGATTTCCCCTTCTTCCTTCTTCGCTCGATCGGTTACATCGGTTAAATCCTCTACATTCGTTGCCGAACTTCCTGCCTCTTCTACCCAAGGAAAGGGCGCTGGAGCGGTGCTGAGGGCATCATTAGGACTGGGTGGTACTCCTCCTTTCCCAGTAGCAGTAAATGCGCTCCCTGTCTCTTGCGTGCAGGGATTTGCCGCAATTAAAGCAGCCGGATCGACCACATTTTGCGGCAGTTCCACTAAACCTTGAGCGGGATTCACCCCAGAAGAACTAAATGTAACACTACCTTGCAAAGCCGGGCCGCTACTTTGGGAAATAGCCGCAATATCGCTGGTAGGAACTAGAGAAGTCGGACTTACTTGCAACGCTGCAAATTGAGCATCTGTTAATCCCAAATTACCTCGAACCTGTTCGCGAGTCACTGAGGTAAACCCGAAAACATTAGGGACATTAATATTAACGCGACCACCTTGAGCCGATCGCGCATTAGCAGTAATATCGCTATTTTCGTTGGGTAAAGCCACCAGAATATCGCTTTTAATGTTGATATTACCGCCGCCAGAACTACCTGCATCAGTTGTAATTCTGCTGGCTCGGCGTAACTGGACATCCCGTGCTTCAAGGTTAATATTTGCTCCGGCACCGGATTCAGTTCTACCGTCAATGCTGCTTAGGTTGTTAAGGGAAATTGAATCTGCTTTCACGTTAATGTTACCCGCCCCTCCTGAACCCAAGGCTCGCAGATTGAGTGTTCCCCCATTACGAAGAATCAATTGCCCCACATTCAGATTCAACGAACCTGCATTCGCCGTAGCATTGGGATTGATTACACCAGATGCAATCCCAACGGAAATCTGAATTTGACTGTTAAATTCACCTGAACCCGCATTACCTATAACTTCTACACGACCCCCATTAATCGTAATGCTGCCCGCATCTCCTGCACCTAAAGATGCCGTAGAAATAATTCCCCCATCCCGTAGAGTCATTACAGGTGTAGAAATGTTCATGCTCCCTCCGGGACTGGCAGAGTAGGCATCAGCGGAGATGAAACTAGCAGTCCGACTCCCATTTGCCAACACTCCAGAAATACCCTCGACTGTTACTGACTCAGAGCTTCTAATTGTTAAATTACCTCCTTGCCCCGCAGTTGTATTCAACGGTTGGTTGCCAACAACAGATCCGCTAGATAAACTAATTCCGCCTCCTTCAGAGATAATCAACCGCTTCGTGTCGATATTAATGTCCCCGGCTCTCCCCTTAGTGCTGATGGCGGTTGCGCCGATAAAGGTTGGGGTAGGATTGCCGTCGGGAGTTCGCAAAATTTCTACTGATTCGGAAGCTTGAATATTGATATTCCCCGCTGCTTCTTCACTGCGAGTAATGCTGACGATACCAGCGCCATCGCGCACTCTTAAACGTTCTCCCTCAAAGGTGAAACTTCCTCCCTTACCCGTACTCCCCGCAATTGTGCCACTGTTGATCCCAGAACCGGCCATATCAAAAACCCTGGCACGGAAGGTCATATTTCCGGCGTTGCCAGCACCTAACGTGGCGCTACCCAATACGCTTCCATTGTCTATCAGCAGTCGTCCTGTATCGATCGTGATGTTTCCGGCGTTTCCTGTGCCGTTGGTGCTAGTTACCAAAATAATTTGCGGGTCAAAAGGATTTATCGAGCCAGATATTGTAAACTTACTAATAAAGTTTTGAAAGCTCTCAACTCCAATTCCACTCAGTTCTACTGAGTCGGTAGCGCGGATATTGACAGCGCCCGCTACACCATTTTCTAATGCCAGCGTGGAGATTTGCGCTCCACCTTCGGCCCGAAAATTTTGAGCGTTAATGTCGATACCCCTACCATCGATATTTCCCAAAGTCAGTGCATAAATCTGCCCATTATTGAGGTTGACATTTCCACCTCGAATATCAACTTTGCCCCCACCGAGTCCACTGGTGTTGAGCACTGAGCCGTTGGTTATTTCAATATTAAGCTGTTGCACATTTAAACTGTGATACAATCATTACCCTTATTTTTGATTTTGCGACCCCATTTAATTATTAAT
>NZ_JAUBUJ010000170.1:0-10029 GCF_036705405.1 Microcoleus sp. B13-B6 | reverse complement strand
TGCACCCTTACTACTTTTTTGGTCGGAAAACCCATACACTGTTTACTTTTCTCACTGATTCAGCAAGCCCTATCTAACTGATTGCTATCCATTTCTGTCTTAGCAAAAGATACTGATGGCAATTATTGTTCATATTTGCCATGTAGATGAAATGAACTTGAGTCGAGGTGAGATGTGTCGGTTTTTATCTCGAATTTTTGTAAGGATTCAGGTCACTGAACTCCTTGCTGGGCAAAGACTTTAGATATGGAGCTTGATACTAAATCAATCTATATTCTCAATAAGCCACGAAAAACTGTCATTTCTCCTCGTTTATTGACAATAAACCACGAAAGACAAAAACCCTTATTTTGCCCTAAAACCCTTGCCAGACAAGCGTTGGAGCCGCAAGTTTTTAGACCTGAATCCTTACGAATTTTTGAGCGGCTGACAGGGCAATGGTTGTAAATATTTCTGTAATTACGGCTATTTATAATTTATCTAATACTCTTCCTAAGCGGTCATCATTTAAATGTGATGCTTGAATCCCTGCTCCAAGTAAATGTTCTGTTGCTTTCCCTTCAAAAAATTTAGAAAATAAGTATAATGGGGCGGAAACCATCCCTAATCCATTGATGATCATGGCTTTAACTACCAGGCCGGGACTGACTATCTCACCCGGTTGTTCGCCTACTAATTCATTGATTTTTTCAACAATTCCTATTTCATCAACTAGACCGGCTATCAAGCCCAGATGATCTAGGTTTTCTACTTTTATCTGGGATGCTTTCTGCATGGGCTGCTGAATCCTGATTTAAGCGTTTATCGCGATTGCTAGTTTACACTGTTTTTGGTGATTATTGGCTATGGTTGCGAGCGCAATTAACGCATTTTCGTCATCAATCAGGTTACGAATACGCCCTAAACTTCGTTTTCTACCGCTCGCCCTTTTAACTCGTATCAGATTTAACTCATGCCTTCACTTCTCTTGTCAGGAATTTTCAGCCCTCATGATTGGAGTTTGACCAAAATTATTGAGTATTTTTACTCACCATTGTCTCGGGTGATTCACTTTTACCCCCTCAATCCGACTATGTGCCAGTTTGGGGTGCGGAATGTGGGTTGGTGAGTGCAGTGACGATCGCGATTTAATAGCTGTTTAGTCTAAACTCCAGTAACTTGTCACAAATGCCCCTGGGCCTCTATTCCAAAAACCGAATAACAAAATCCCCGACTTCTTAAAAAAGTCGGGGATTTAACAGCGATCGCATTTTAGGTTAGGCGTTTCGCCTGTTTCTATGCCAAAACAGGCACGGGCTGCGGCCAACGTCCCATGACTTTACCAATCACCGCCAATTCTTCCATCAACTTGTCGAACTGATCCGGTGTTAAAGATTGCGGCCCGTCAGACAAAGCTTTTTTCGGATTCGGGTGCACTTCAATCATCAGCGAATCTGTACCAGAGGCGATCGAAGCAAACGCCATTGACGGTACAAACTGCGCCCAACCGGTGCCGTGACTAGGGTCAACCATAATCGGTAAGTGAGTCAGAGTCCGCAATACTGGTACTGCCGACAAATCGAGGGTATTGCGTGTATATTGCCTGTCATACCCGCGAATTCCGCGCTCGCACAAAATCACGTTCGGATTGCCAGAAGCCATGATATACTCAGCAGCCATCAACCATTCTTCAATGGTGGCGGAGATGCCGCGCTTCAGCAAAATTGGTTTGTCTTGAGCTCCGACTTTCTTCAACAGTGAGAAATTCTGCATATTTCTCGCCCCGACTTGGATCACGTCGGCTACTTCTGCGATCGCACTTAAGTCCGCCGCATCCATAACTTCGGTGATAATTCCCAAACCGCTAGCTTCCCGCGCCGCAGCTAGCAATCCCAAAGCACTCTCGCCGTGGCCTTGGAAAGCATAGGGGGAAGTTCTCGGTTTGTACGCGCCACCACGGAGAAAATGAGCTCCAGCAGCTTTGACGCGCATTGCCGTTTCGACAATCATTTCTTCGTTTTCGACCGAGCAAGGGCCTGCTACGATCGCGATCGGGTGGTGCAGGCCAATCATCACAGGCCCTAAAGGAGTAGCAACTTCTACTGTGCTGGCTTCTCCTTGGCGGTACTCCAGAGAAGCGCGTTTGTAGGGTTTTTCGACGCGCAGCACTTCTTCAATCCAGGTGCTCATTTCGCGCAGTTGCATCGGTTCGAGCTCGGCGGTGTCGCCTACCAAACCCATGACAACTTTGTAACGGCCGACGATTTTTTCTGGTATCAAACCCCAGTTAGTGCGGAGGTCTTCGTCTAGTCGATCGATCTCGGCTTCTGGAGTGCCGGCTTTCATTACAATAATCATATTTTTTTTGCCTTTTCTGTTGGGCTAGAAACGAATTATGACACGGATGAACTGAGAAAAATAGATGCAATGGCGATCGAATGATATCAGGACACGGCAGTAGCCATTGGTGTCAACTTAAGCTTTTAGTCCGCCAAGTTCTCTCGCTTACCCGCCAAGTCCGCCAGGGGTTAAAACCCCTGTCTCAAAGCTAAAGTCCTCGCTATGAGGACTGAGAAGAAAACTTTTTAAATTCATTAGTCCTATGCAAGAGGACTTTCGCTTTGAGACAGGGAATTCATTCCCTGTCGGACTATCGGACTATCGGTTTAATGTTAAGTTGTCACTAATAACTAATAACTAATAACTAATGACTAACTTTTTGGCTTGGCGGCGCGCCACGCTTCTCGCATCCGTCCAAAATTGGTATTAAATTCTTCCCACCCCAGAGTGCTTCCTGAAATTTCTTCATCCCAGGAAGCTGAGAGGACTCCGTAGCTTAATCCCAGAACGCCTAGACCAAAACAGCCCATGCTTACCAGCAATACTGCTGTGTTGGGCAGATCGAACAAGCCTTTGCTGACTACCAAATAGCTGACAAAAAATGTGCAAATTCCCAGGATTGTCGGTATGCCGCAGAATACCGCTATGCGAGATATCATGCGTTGGCTGACTACTTCTGGGATGGATTGCGACTGTTTTCCGGTTTTGTTAGCTTTCGGCTGCTTGTCGGCAGAATCCGACTCTAAGGCTAGGCTTGCTTGGGGTTCTGGGGGCTTTTTAGGCGTTTTTTTACGATTTGTTGCCGGTTCAAAGGGCAAGCGCTTGCGGGGTGGTTCGGAGGACATATTTTATCTCTAACCTGAAATCTCGAACATTTTTCAATAAGTCTTGGTGTTTGTCCAAGATTAAAGAATATTGTCGCAAATTTTGGCTTTGGTGTTTAGCCGCGAATGCCTAGACGGGCAATCAATGCTTTGTAGCGATCGACATTTTCCCTTTGGATGTATGCCAGCAGGCGCTTGCGGCGGCTGATCATCATCATCAAACCGCGCCGGGAGGCGAAGTCTTTTTGGTTGATTTTCAGGTGGGCGCTGAGTTTTGTGATGCGATCGGTCAGCATGGCGACTTGGACATCTGCTGAGCCTGTATCGGTTTCATGGGTTTGGAAGTCGCCCATGATTTCTTGTTTGCGCTGTTGTGTAAGAGCCATGAATTGATTTTAGTTTTTTTTGTACGATTGTCACAATCTGCAATTGTACCACAGGGAATGGACAAGGTTGCAGCGTGCGGGATGAAATTTTTGCTGCAAGAGTTCGCATGGCGAGTTTTAATCCCCTTGCGGGGAAAAGTGAATTGCGACATTGAAACCAGCGAGCGCCAACAGTACCACATTCTTTAGTGCCAGCAACGGCACGCACTCTCTCTGTCTGGCCCCCGCAAACAACCCCGAGATTTGCGATGACCCCTTTAATAATGTCGAAAGCTATTTCTATAATGGTTGGTGGATAAAGGCCCAGTGCCCTGCATAAATGCTTTTTATGGCACCCACCAAACGTAATAAAATTCGGGCCACTGTGGTGGGTGGGCGCTGGCGCGATCGACACAGCAAACACACCATAAGAAAAACCCCGGAACACAATGGCAAAGCCACCCGGTCTAAAGACCTTCCCCAAGTTACTGTCTCAAACAGAGGTAGACCTCATTGTGGCAAATGACGAGTACACCAAGAACCCAGGCGATGTACTCTTTCGCTACTACGGAGACTTCGGACACAACACCCCCGAACCAACCACACCCCCAAAGGCCGACGCGCCCATCCGTCGCGGAGCCCCCGGCAAAGAGACCCCACCACCCAGCCCCTGGATGCTCGCTTGGGGGAAGACCTTACAAGACCGTGGGTTCTTCGATGAGATGCCCAATCAATACCGCGTCACGGATTGGTTCGGCAGCCTCTCGGCCCAGTTCAAATGGCACATCGACAACCACCGACACGGAGAGAGAATCCTCGCCATCAGCCTCTCCAACAACCGCGTCATTGGCTTTCGCAAAGATGCCAATAGCCCCGTCTTTGAACTCGAACAACATGCAGGCGACGCCTATTTAATCGCTGGTCCAATCCGCTGGAGTTGGCAACACTGCGTGCTGCCAAGAGGCAAAGACAAGAGCGGAGGGAGAAGTTTTGTGGTGAGCTTTAAGCGCCCCGCGCAATAATCAGCCACGCCCCCTTCCTTCACTTCAATTAAAGAGTTTCAATCCCCTTGCGGGGAAAAGTGAATTCCGACTAGATGTAAGTCAGAGACTACTTGTATTTTCATGTTTCAATCCCCTTCCGGGGAAAAGTGAATTGCGACATAGTTAGTCCGTTTTTAAAATTCAATTATTTAAAAAGAGTTTTAATGCCCTTGCGGGGAAAAGTGAATTGCGACTTGCGATCGGCTCAAAGTCTCGTATACATCAACAGAAGCTTGTTTCAAGTAGGGAAACGGCATTGCCGTGTCCAGAGTTGCTATCGGCTCAAATAGGCGATCGCCTCACGTATCCAATCATCCGCATCACCTTTGGCGGCCAAAGTGCTGTCTTGACTGAGGGTTTGCAGCGCTTGCAAGACTTCAGCCGCAGTGTATCCCATCGCCAGCAGGATCATCTCGACTTCTTCTTGAATAGCTGGGGGGACTCCGGCGGCGACTGAAGTTGTCAAACCTGCTTGCTGTCGCCATTCCGAGAGTTTGCTTTTGAGTTCCAGGGCGAGACGTTCTGCCGTTTTTGTACCCACGCCTGGGGTTTTGGCGAGGATGCGGGTGTTACCGCCGACGATCGCCTGGACTAAATCTTGCAATCCTAAAGTATCGAGAAGTGCGATCGCCAGTTGAGCTCCCACACCGCTAACACTCGTCAACTGCCGAAACAAATCGCGTTCTGCCGCGCTGCCAAAACCGTACAATACGATTTGGTCTTCCTTAACTTGCTGGTGAGTAAAAATTTGGGCGACTTCGCCGGATGCTGGCAATTGACCGGTCACGCGGGGCAAAATTTGGATTTCATAGCCGATTTGATTGACTTCCAGAGTCAATATGACGCGGTTGCTGCCTTTGGCGATATCGGCTACTGTGCCTTTGAGATAGCTAATCATAGAGTTTATAATACACCGCTATTCGTTTTCGTCAAACTCGGCGATGATGCTGCGGATTTCGTTGAGACTGATATCTGTTCGATCTGACATCTTGCACCATTCTCAATTAGCCTTTTAGGAACAGGCAAGATGCCTGTTCCACAAGAAAATCTACTCTTTGTGGAACGGGCATCTTGCCCGTTCTTGAGAATGGTGCAAGATGTGAGTTCGATCGGATTTTGAGTAAATGGTTAACAAAAGTACGATCGACGGTGATTCTACTTGATAAATCATGCGATCCTCTAAAATCTAAAATCTAAAATCTAAAATCTAAAATCGATCGATGCCCTCCCACATTTGAGAAAGAGGTATTCGCTGTCGGGTTTTAGCTTCCTGGAATGCCCTTCTGAGACTGGCTTTTACTTCTTCAACTGGAGTATCGTCGGGGTCGTCTTCATCTTCATCTGTAGGTTCGGGAAGAAGAACGATGATTCGCACGCGGCCGGGAGTTTCTGCGGTTAAAGGTCGATCGAGAATTAATTGACCTTTTTCGTCGATCGTTCCTGTGACTTCAAAGGCTTTCATTGGTTTCTCCTGGATTTTTTTCAATTAATACTATTATATAACCCTGTTCTAGTTCGACCGATTTTCTTATTCTCAAGTCAAAATAAGATGCTCTTTAACCAAAGACAAATCCGTCTTACCAAAATTCACAACCAAAGCCACATTGAAATTTTCCAAGGATTTAACAAACCACATAATTTCATTAGAAGCTTTACCTTCATAGTGATTAAACAAAATAGAAAATCGCTTTTCCAACTCAGGTTTAACTTTTGCCGAAAGCAGTACAAGTTTCAGCAGTAAACCCATTGTCCTGCTGGCGCCGAGGTTGTACACCAAGTCGTAAAAAACGTAGTGGCTGGGATGTTGGGAATTTTCCACTACTAAGAAGTTGAACAACTGGTGGCAAGTCCGAACTAACAATATATTATTGAATTTCACCGAGTCATTTTCTGGCAATGTATTTTTGATGTGCTTGTACAAGCGGTCATTAAATTGACGCCCGCCGTATTCTGGTTCTACCGACGATATTAAATATTCATATAAATCCACTTTAAATGAAGCGTAAGATGGAGTTTGTCGGGAATCTCTTAGGAAAAATTGAGCCGCTTCTTTGTAGCTGCGATCGCCTGCTACTTTTCCCGCAAATTCCCTGACCGCTAAGTGCAGTTCTGCATCGTTCAAAAGTGTGGGATTAGCCGCCCGCTGCACAATTCCTATTTCTGTATTTCTCGGCTCAACCATATAATTCAAATATTTAGACAAATGTGTTTCAAATTGTCGCTGTCTTTGAAATGCCAGTTTTTTGATGGTTTGTTGGTCTTCCTCAATGCTGTCCTTGCTCAGTAGAGAATAGCCGTACAAATAAGGATACCGACAGATCAATTCGCCCAAAGGAGAATCTGTATCTTGTTTCTGCTGTTCCGCCTCTCTATCTAAGGCTTTTACTAAGCGCTCTATGGTCTGGAATTCGTCACTTTTAGTAAATAAATTTATTTGTTCTTGCAAGCGCTTGACTATGTAAAATTCCATCCCGAATCGGGGAGAAGTCTGCTTAAATAAAGCTACCAACTTGGCAATCGCGAATTGGTTTTGGGAATTCAATTGCCAGCGGTTGATCGGGATGTAGCAGCAGCGGTGGAGGAGATATTTAAAGTCCTGATCAGATCGCTTGACGGAGACTATACTGTACAAACTTGCTTCAATCTCTCGATCGGGATAGCCCATGCCGTCGATAAATAGCTTTCGGAACCGCTCGATCACCTGTGCGGGGGATTCTGTTTCCACGCAGGAGACGATGTGATCGTACAATCTCTGTTCGTTGCTGCCAATTGGAACACTGTCTGAGGGCGGGGTGAGGATGCTGCTGTCTGCTTCTGTGTCTACGCTGCTGTCTGCAACTTGTGCGACAACGACTGTCGGTTTTTCCCCAAAAGTTCGATCGGGATTCAAGAACCAATAGTGTTCTTGGCTTAATTGTTTGTCCGCAGCCCAATCCAAAGCTGACTGCAAACTTTCCCCTGTCAATAACAGCGATTCATCTTCGCGGTCTGAAGCCAGCCATGCTGCTAGCGCCAAGCGGTACGGAGCCAATTTTCCCAGCTCTTTTTCCACCCAAAATTGATTAAAAACTGACTGATAAATTAGGTTTGCAACTATTAATTTACCGTGAGATTTAACAACCAGTCCTGACAGTTGCAATTCGATTTTTTCGGGAGAGTAATCTGCTGGTACTCCCTGCGATTCCCCGGATTTTGTTGCCTGGGGCGGTTGCAAAGCTTGCTGGTACAGCGTTAACAGCCGCGTGAGGTCGCAGTGGTTATGGAAAATGCGATCGCGTATTGCGGTCAAATGTTGGGGTTCGTCTTCTTCTTCCCAATTTTTAATAATTCTGTGTTTGACCAGTTTTTCAACCTGCTTAGCTTCGGAATTTCTGCCAATAAAAGGCCCGTATTCAAGTACCAATTGGCAAAGTTTTTGAGTTAGAAACGGTTGGCCACCCGTCCAAGCTAATATTTCTTGGAGCACTTTTTGGGGGCGAAAAGCTTTCAGGGCTAATCCTTTTGCTAGCGGCAAACTTTCGTGCAGTTGGAATCGACTTAAATGAATCTGCCGTCCAATATTAAAAGGGTTGCATCTTGGATCTCGGATCAATTCTGAGGGGGCTGCTACTCCCATAACAGCAAAAGTCAGGCGATCGTATTCCGGTTGCTCTGCCCGCTTGGAGTAACAAGCCCGGATCAAAGCAAAAAAATCGCTGGTACTGAAATTTAGGCTGCTGATGCTTTCAATGTCATCTAGGAAAATTACCAGATTTTGCTGAAGTGACTTGAGCAAAACTTTTTCGATAAATATCTCCAATCGCTGCACAGGCGACAGCAGTTCGCGATCGTTCCACCACTTGATGGCATCAAACCTGTTTGTGATGTGTAAACTGCTTGCCATGCGGTACATGATTCCGCCATACCACTTTTGGGGGGAGATATCTGGGCTGCTGATGCTTCTCAAGTTGATGGCTGCAAAAACTGTACCTTCGGCGTGCAACCTTTTGGCCGTTTGCACTAGCAGGCTGGATTTTCCCATTTGTGGCGCACTCAGCACGTAACAGAAGTCTCCGGCTTTGAGTCCTGCGTAGAGTTCGCTGTCGGCCGATCGCCGGACATAGGTGGGCGCACCGGCAGGCAAATATCCTCCGACTTGATATTGGTACGTTGAGTGGACTTCTGCTGTCATCTGGGAATTCATCAAGATTTTACGCCCCTCTGCTGTGCGATCGAAAGGTTCCGAATTGGAGTTATTGCCCGCTTACTATGGTGGGAAACTTTTGTTCCTCTTTCTCTATTGTCTACTAGCTCAGCTTTCTCCTTATCAATCTTTACCGTATCTTTGCAAGTGTTCCCCCCAAATCCTGCGATCGGCCCAATCGTACCCCGCCACTTGATTTTTTACACTCGTTCACATAATTAGATGAATTTTCACTCGATCGAGTGAGAAAACGCTAAAACGCCCTTTTTTTCACATTTTTTTACAATAATACTTTAAATTTCACCCGGTGGTATGATGTTGGCAGGGAAACTCATAACCACAGCCCCGTCAACCTTCTGCCTTCTGATCCGCCTGCCGGAGGCCGGAGAAAAAGGCGCTCGCAATGGCTGCCAATAAAAAACCCCAGCGTTTGGCTGAGGACTGCTTGAGTGGGAGATATCGTTAATCTGCGTTTTTTTAGTTGACTTAGATTGCATGGAATTCCATGCTGCTGACATTCCCCGGGCTTTCGCGTTCGGGGATTCCTAAGAACAAACTTTTCAGGATGCATCCACAAAAAGTTTAATTCTTAAAGGCTTTGTCAGTACCAGGCTAACCACTCACTCAACTATAAAAGTTAAGTCGGTGGCTAATTGTAGAAGATGCGCCCTGATGGCTTAACTACCCGATGGATTAGCACCCTGATGGCATAACTCCCTGATGGATCGACGCCCTGATGGCTTTCGCTCCACTACCCAAAAAAATCAGGTTGGTGGATGATCGTGGACGTTAGTAACACGTCACTTCCGGCGTTTCCGATCGCAAGCGGGTGTGCCTGTCTGAATTGATTATGGCAGGCAGATTTATCAGAAGACAAGTGGGTTATTGCATCAACCCATTTCTGATATATCGGGTTAGCCAAGAAGTGCCAATCTACGCAAATCAGGGTCATCGAACATGAAAAACAGCATCTTAGTATTAGGGGTAATTGCCTCGGCTGGCTTCGGCTTTTTCCAGGCAGGCAGCGCCAGCGCTTCGGCGCTCGCTCCACAACCTTCATCAGCCAGGAGTTTGACGGCTTGGGAGAGTCGTCCCGACTTTAACTACACTGGAACGAATGAGGATGGGGAGCAAGAAGAGGTAAAAACCGGTAAAGGCTAGGAAATAATTGGCGCTGATACTTTTAATTCAGACAATCCCCGACAATCGGCGAAAATATTCAGATAGCACACTCATCAGATACGTCTGAGAGTATGGTGGTATCCCACAAAGCTTTAAGGAAAATCCCTAAAGCG
>NZ_JAUBUJ010000169.1:0-10257 GCF_036705405.1 Microcoleus sp. B13-B6 | reverse complement strand
ACACCGACTTCATCGGGAACACCGACTTCATCGGGAACACCGACTTCATCGGGAACACCGACTTCATCGGGAACACCGACTTCATCGGCAACACCGACTTCATCGGGAACACCGACTTCATCGGGAACACCGACTTCATCGGCAACACCGACTTCATCGGGAACACCGACTTCATCGGGAACACCGACTTCATCGGCAACACCGACTTCATCGACAACACCGACTTCATCGGGAACACCGACTTCATCGGGAACACCGACTTCATCGGGAACACCGACTTCATCGGGAACACCGACTTCAACCAACTTCTTCGACTATGCCTCCTCTCCCAACAGCGTTACCCAAAACTTCAGCAACATCACTCAACCCATCACTATCATTGGCAGTCCCTTTAACGACAACTTCACAGGTACGGGCAACCCAGACAATCTCAGCGGTGGCGGTGGTGATGACATCCTTGATGGTGGCGTTGGTAATGACATCCTCAATGGCGGAGTTGGCAACAACACCCTCACCGGAGGAGTTGGTAATGACACCTTTATCTTTAGTCCCGTTCCTGGTACTTTCGGTGGACAAAACCAGATTTCCGACTTCACCCCTGGAGAAGATAAATTACAACTTGATGTCGCCTTCGGTTTCACCTCACCCGAACAAGTAATCGCCGCATTACAATCTACCCCTTCGGGTTTAGTCTTAAATTTAGGGAATGGTCAAACTATCTCTATCAAAGCCAATTCTCTCTCACCAACCGACATCATTCTCTTTAGTAATTCCACAGCAACACCGACACCAACGGGAACACCTACGCCATCGGTAACACCGACACCAACGGGAACACCGACACCATCGGGAACACCGACGCCAACGGTAACACCGACGCCAACGGGAACACCGACGCCAACGGGAACACCGACACCAACGGGAACCGATACACCAACGGGAACACCATCGGGAACACCAACACCAACGGGAACACCATCGGGAACACCAACACCAACGGGAACACCGACGCCAACGGGAACACCGACGCCAACGGGAACACCGACGCCAACGGGAACACCAACGCCAACGGTAACACCGACACCAACGGGAACACCAACACCAACGGGAACACCAACACCAACGGGAACCGATACACCATCGGTAACACTGACGCCAACGGGAACCGATACACCATCGGTAACGCCAACACCAACAACCAACAACATCCCCAATGACGACTGCATCTGCGATGACATTGCCTATCCCAACTTAAACCAACCCAATGCAGTTGAAAACACCATACTTGGTGTATCGGGAATTCAAATAGGCACTGCCCAAAACGATGAATTTCTCGGCACTAACAACGGCAATATATTCGATGCCAAATCCGGGAATGACAACTTATATGGTGGTGCCAGCAACGACATCTTTAATGGCAACCAAGGCAATGACTTCATCATCGGAGGCAAAGGTGACGACATCCTCTATGGAGATGGAGGAAACGACATCGTTCTTGGCGAATTGGGCAACGATTTAATCTTCGGAGGCAAAGGCAATGACTTGTTACATGGCCGCGAAGGTATTGACATCATTTATGGCAACAAAGATGATGACTTCATCAATGGTGGCAAGGATAATGACGTTTTATATGGAGGCAAAGGTGACGACATCATCCTTGGTAGTCAAGGTGATGACAATCTGTTTGGACAGTTAGGTTCGGATACCCTCTGCGGCGGTGAAGGTAATGACTTAATCAACGGTGAGGCCGGAGCAGATATTCTGGGAGGGTGCGAAGGAAATGATACTCTTTACGGAGGCCTAGATAACGATACTCTCACTGGTGGCAAAGGATCCGATTTGCTTGATGGAGGCATGGGCAATGATAGTTTGATTGGCGGTAGTGGCAACGATATCTTTGCCTTAACAACTGGTCAAGGATTTGATATCATCGCTGATTTTACCATCGGTCAAGACTTGATTGGATTAAGCGGAGGTTTGAGTTTTGGTCAGTTAGCAATCACTCAAAATACTCAGGGAACTATCATCAAAAATGTCTTGACAGGAGAGGAGTTAGGTGTGATGATTGGAGTGAGTGCCAATGCGATTACATCCGCTAATTTTCGGTTGATTTAGGAAATCAAGAAAAGTGCGATCGCCCCTTGAGTAAAAAAGGGCGATCGCACTCTATAGCTACTCAAACAGGTTTATTCAGGAATTTTCCCGAACCTTTCCCTCAATCCATCAGCCGATAACTGCGGCAGTTGTTCTACCAACAATGTCAATTCTGCCACAGGCAATGCTAGTAAATTGGTAATGGCTGTAGGCAGAATATCACCCAATTCATTTTGGTGCATTCTCAAGACATTTTCGGCCAATAATCTTACAGCTTGTTCCCGCCCTTCTTCATCAACTGTTAGCATCGATATTGCCAGCAACAACACTGTAAATTCCGCAGCAGGCAACTTGGATATTGGAGATAAAAATACTGTCATTCTCTGGCTTAACTCTCCAAATCTAACTCGCAGAAAATTTTCTAAGATTAAGCGCTGTTGTTCTTGTCTGCCTCGTTCTAGTCCTTGTTCTAGTCCTCGTTCTAGTCCTCGTTCTAGTCCTCGTTCTAGTCCTCGTTCTAGTCCTTCTTCTCTAGCTTGTTGCTGTGCTGCTTGTATTTGTTGTTGAAAAAGTGGTGCGATCGCCATAATTAACTCCCGCTCTTCTGGCTCAGGTTCCTGTTGGGTTTCGACTACTAAATGTGACTGTAGACGATACAATAATTCTAGCGCAATAATCCGTAACGGATCGTCCGTTGCTAAAGCACTCAATTGCCCGATCGCCCTTTGCTGTACTTTCCCTTTCCCCAAAATCCTCAACCACAGGGTTTCTGGGATTTCTGGCAACTGGTGAATCGCCACAATTGCTGCTCGCCAGTGCTCCGGGAAAAAATAGATTCCCTCGATCCAATTCTCAGGGTTTGGTATCCCACCAAAACCCTCCACCAGCGCTTTCGATGCTGTGGGAGTCAAAATCCACATTCGGGGCAACAGATCCTCATCATAGCGAGTATTTTCTCTTCTCGCCTGCCGCTCCAATTCACCTCGCAAATCCCATAACTTACTCATGCAGCTCAAGACTTCGCTGACAGTTATCGGATTGCGAAACGGTTCAAAAATTGCAGTTGTGTCAGCCATTTTTCCCAACAATCCCAGGCTTGATGAGTATTCGGGAATTGCGGTACCTGGAGTGAAATAAACATCGATTTCTCGGACTTCAGAAGTCACATCGCGACCGACCTTAACTGTTCCGATGGGTGAAAGCAGTTCTTCTAGGTATTCTTTAGCAAAGCGATCGTGAATGAATCGCGTCATAGAAATTAGGATGATTTTTTATCAGTTAATCCTAGCATAATGTGCGCGACATAATAAAAGTACGATCGCCCATTCGATCCAAAAGGGCGATCGCACTTCCAGAAAAGCCGATCGCAAAATTTGATCGCACTTGAAAACCCCGACTTCTTTAAGCAGTCGGGGTTCTCGCCTTCACAGTCAACCTTTTCTAAACTGTCTTAGCCCACTCGATCCAAGTTTCCATCGGGCGGAAACCGACTGATTTGTAAAGCTTTGTCGCCCCCGTCAAACTGTCAGCATCGACGCTGAGTTTAGCTGTGTTTGCACCCGCTGCTTTCAACTTATGCAAACCAGCTAACAGCATCGCTTTTCCTAAACCCATTTTCCGAAACTCGCGCCGCGTACCCAACAATTCAATCCAACCGTCTTTTGTGCCACTGCGGGCGTTTTTTTGGGGTTTGATTTGACAGTCGCAGAAAGCAGCAAATTTGCGTGAAGCGAAGCTATCCCGCAGGGAATCGCCCGAAACAGCAATTAAATCTAATTCCGGCTGATAATTGGCGTCTTGCATCCAGTAGCGCACCGTTTCCGCAGTTAAATCGTGGTGATTCCAGTGATCGATAAATGACTGGTTGAACATCTCTACCCAAGGTTGGATGTCTTGTTCTCCGGATACGTGTGTTAGGGCAAAATCTGCGGGGAATTCCGGTGTGGGTATGGGTTCGGAGAGGCATCGGGCCATTGTCCAAAAATAGCGATCGACCTCAAAGCCCTGTTTCTCTAACAGCCACATCTCATCGGTTTTGTCCTCCCGGCTGTAGGTACGCAATTTTGCCGGCAAATTGCGTTCTTTTCCTACTTCGCCCAGCCGCTTTTCTCCCCACTTAATTATGTCTTTTTCTAAACCTTCGCTACGGACATTTGGATGCACGTAAAACCAGAGACAAGCGTCTATTTCCTCTGGCGAATCGGGCATATCTAGGAGTGCTAAGCCGATTAGTTTGTAATTACCATCTTCCCACAACTGCACGTCACGGGCTTGGTCGAGTTTGGGGGCATCAAGTATTAGCTTGAGTTCAGTTGCAGAGACTTCTTCGCCGAGTCTATCCACTGCTTCGCAAGCATCGATCAAATTTGCGATCGCGCACCAGTCAGTTTCGCCATTGTACGAGCGTGTTGTCAAGATATTCATAAAAAACTTGCAATCCGTAATTTCGGACTGTTCCTCTTAATTGGTATTGGCAAACAAGTACAGTAATTCAGACATTTTGGACAAACGTCAGTAACAGGCACTCCGGCCTGTTCCACAAGAAATAAATACTCTTGTGGGGCGGGCACGCGCGCCCGCACCTAAACCGCTTTTAGTATTTGAGAATGGTGTCGATAAAACTCAGAAACCTGTTTATATCACCCAGGCTTTCAGGTTTTATCTCATAGCGCAATCATAAAAATTGGTTTGCCCTTTTGGGCTAGTTTTGTATTGGAGTTTATGGCTGGATGTCGATGAGTCGCGCTCTCTTTCGTTACCAAGCTTGGTGCTTAAATAACTACTATTGTTTGAATAAAGTTTCTACAGCTAAGTAAAGAAGTTGTCACCCCCAGCGGGTAGTTGATTTTTACTTTTGCTCTGTTTTACAATAAATCCTTTTTCAGGGATTTTTGGCTCCTCCTGTTAACTCGCCCGATCGGGGGAGGGGAGAATTTGAACTTATTTAAAAGTTCCCTATTTCAACTATAACCTGAGCTGTTTTTTTTTGCAAGTTTGAAAGCGAGGGATTCTTGCTAGTATTAACGAGGGTGGCATTTGATTGCAGGAGCGCTCTGGCTTTTAACCAGCCGTAATTGTAATTTTTATAACGTTTTCCCCTGAATCGAGGATTTAATTTTATCCAAACGTTAAACTAACGTTAAACTGTTTTTTACTGATTAATATGAGGTAAATATGCTCGACAACCTCGATTTAGATATTTCCCTGGATAAAGAAACCTATGATGCCAAGATAGAAATTTTAATGCAACAGTTGCGATCGCTCCAACTGGCCTGCAGGGAAAAAAAATTGCCCGCAATTATCGTCCTCGAAGGTTGGGCCGCCGCCGGTAAAGGCGCGCTGGTCAAAAAAATGGTGGGGTACATGGACCCGCGCGGGTTTGCGGTACACCCGATTTGGCCGCCGTCAGATGCAGAAATAGGGTATCCTTTCCTGTGGCGATTTTGGCAGAAACTCCCCGCCCGTGGCAAAATTGGCTTTTTTTATCACAGTTGGTACACTCACATTTTAGAAGACCGATTGTTCGATCGAGTCTCCGACGCAGAAGTACCGACAGCCATCAGGCAAATCAACGCCTTCGAGCGGCAGATGGTAGATGACGGCGCCGCAATTGCCAAATTTTGGATTCACCTGAGCAAAAAAGAGCTCAAGCATCGGCTCAAAAAACTAGAAGACGACACCTTACAAGCTTGGCGAGTGCGGCCCGAAGATTGGAAACAAGCCAAAAAATACCAAGAATACACAACTTTTGCCGAAGAAATGGTAGCCCAAACCGGCACGGGCCCGGCACCTTGGACGCTAGTAGAAGGCGATTGTCAACGGTGGGCAAGAGTCAAAGTTTTGACCCAAATGGCAGCGACAATTACAGAAGCCTTAGACAGACTGCCGACGCAATCTGCACCCGTGAAATTGCCACCTCAAGAAAGCTTGCAACCCACCGAACCAGACTTGCTGGCCCAAGTAGATTTAACTCAATCGCTGTCGCCCGACGAATACAAACAGCAACTTCGCGAGGAACAAACCCGTTTTGGCCAACTGCAACAAAGCATCTACGAAGAGGAAATCCCCGTGTTAGTGCTGTTTGAAGGTTGGGACGCCGCCGGTAAAGGAGGAGCAATCAAACGCTTGACGGACATATTAGACCCCCGCAGTTACATCGTTAATGCCTTTGGGGCGCCGACAGACGAAGAAAAAGCGCATCACTACCTGTGGCGGTTCTGGCGGCGGCTGCCAACGGCTGGTAAAATCAGCATTTGCGATCGTAGTTGGTATGGTAGAGTGCTGGTCGAGCGAGTCGAAGGATTTGCCACCGAACCCGAATGGCGCCGAGCTTATCAGGAAATCAACGAATTTGAGGAGCAACTCACCAGTTTCGGTTGTGTCTTAGTTAAATTCTGGCTGCACATCAGTCCTGACGAGCAACTAAAGCGGTTTACAGAGCGGCAAAACAATCCATTTAAACAATACAAACTCACCGAGGAAGATTGGCGGAATCGCCAAAAGTGGAATTATTATGAAGTGGCGGTGAATCAAATGATTCAGCGCACCAGCACGCCGCTTGCTCCCTGGACGCTAATTGCGGCCGATAACAAGTATTATGCTCGTGTTAAAGTAATTCAAACGGTAACGCAGGCAATTCGGAATCAACTGAAGCGCCGATAAATTGGGATTGGTGAATCGGTAACAGGTAATGGGGAAAAAAGTAGGCAGAACAAAGCAGGCTTGAATTGTCAATTCCACCTACGGCGTGCTCGATCCATTACCAATTACCAATCAACTATTACCAGTTATCAATTACCAATTAACTGTCAGCAATCTGTGACTGGAAGTAGCGGGCTTCACCCTGCAGCCAATAGTTGATAGCTGACCGGAAGCGAGCATCAGGATAAATGCGATCGGACTGCGTTATTCGCGAAAGTTAAAAACCCACCGATGCCCGTATTTCCTCCCGCAGCTAAATTCGCGCTCGTTTCCAAACTTCTGTACTAATTTATGAAGACACAGAATATTGCAAGATGCCAGAACTGTTAGCTCGCATTCTATTTCTATTCCTCCTGTTCTCACTGATCAAATCGTGGTGGGATCAATCAGGAGGCAAAGACAATCCCTTATTAGACCGGCTGCGCGTTTTGCTGCTGATCAGCCTTTTGATCCTAGCTTTTTTTGCACCAGACACCCCGGTCGGAGCAGCGATTTTCGGGCTCATAGCCTTCTTCTTTAAGCCGCTGGGTTTTTCCATCACTCTGCTGGTGATTGCATCGGCGCTGATCACGAACGGGGGCATCCGCAACCCGGCGCCGAGAATGATTTTGGCAGCCCTGCTAGTTTTGATCCTTTCGAGTATGCCAGTTGTCGCTTACTGGTTCGCGGAGCAAGCAGAACGGGACGCCGCTGCAGCCGTCCGCACAGCTTGCTGCGATGAAACCGCAGCGGCGATCGTCCTCTTGGGCAAGGGAACCACTCAGCCTCACATCCCCAACCGAGTAGCGATTCAACTGACAGATACAGGCAATCGCCTGCCCTATGCAGCAGTTTTGTACCGCCAAAAAGTGGCACCGATGGTCATCGTTACCGCTGGCCCCAGACCAGAGTTGGAGGGTTATGTTGGCGAAGCTAAGGATATCGAGACTTTGCTGGCAAACAACATGGGCGTGCCGCGCAGCAGTATCGTTCTCGACGATAACGGCAGCAACATACGCACCAGCGCCCAAGAGGTGAGAAAGATACTCGACACCCGTGGCGCCCCGCGCAAAGTAATCCTGGTAACATCTGCGATTCAGATGCGCCGTGCCAGCCTCGCTTTTGCGAATATGGGAATCCAGGTGATTCCTAGGGCTACCGACTTCTACACTTTTCAACCCACATCAGGAGGGAAATCCAGTAGACTCCGCTTAGACGCGGGAGATTTTTTGCCTAGTGCAGAAGCTTTGGTAACTACGACGCGAGTATTCGATGAATATTTCGGGTCTTTCTATTACTATTTGCGCGGCTGGCAAGCTCCCAGGGCCTAAAGTGGCAAGTTGCTGGTGTTTTTCTTAGGCAACAGCGACTGCTCCCCAGATTGGTTTAAAATCTGATGAGAATGAGACCTTTGTGGGGAGCTGTTTTTTCTCATTCCGGCGGGGTCGCCGACAATCAAGTTTGCCATAAATGCAAACAAAACCCAAAAGATAACTGGCTCCCACGGGGATTTTGTGGGCTTTGCTTCAGGGGTTTTGACAGATTCAACGTTGACTTTGATGTCTAGTTTGCCTTCAATTTCTTTGCCTTTGAGAACTCCGTCGTTGCACACACCCTTAAAAATCATGGGAGCGGGCTTTGGTGCTTCTGCTTTCGGTTCGTCTGCCATTTTTTTATCCTGGTTTTGGTGAATCCGGTTGGATAGTACATTCTTAAAGGTTCGGGGGTTTTCCGGACAGGATTTGGCGAACTCTGAAAGAATTAAGTTAAATATGCACCCCGCCCCTTGCTGGGGCTTAAATATAAGAATCTGAAGGCATTTCCAGCTAGTGCTGGTTTGTTTTAGATAGCAGCGTTGCCTTGAAGCTGCTACTTATATATCCGGGTGAAGGGAAGATTTTTATGCAGAGTACAGGTTTTTTATGAAAAATTTATTTGCTCCCGGCAGGCCCAAAGGTCAACAGCCTTAAATAAGGTGTCCCGCATCTTGCGTTGTATTTTTCGGGCAGACGGGACACCACACAAAAATTTCATCAAATTATGAGCTTGCCTTATCTCACCTAAGAAACCCAGTTTCTTCCCGCAGCAGGCCCAAGTGACGCAATTCGGTTAATAAAGGGGGCTTATGGCTCAATAGCGCGCCAGGAATGCCAATCTAAAATTTAAAATGATCGAAATAATCGAGTGTGAATATATCCACCAGCCAACTATCTTCCCTGCAACCCGAACAACTGGCAGCTTGGGCAAAAGAGGCAATTAATCGCAGTAAATCCGGTCAAATCCCTGCGTACATACCTCTCCTAGCGCAAGCGGATCGACAAGGGTTTGCCGTGCAAATTCGGGCAATTGACGCGCAAATTATGAGCTGGGGTAGCATTGCTCAAACATTCCCGCTGATGAGTGTAGTCAAGCCTTTTGTGCTGCTTTATTTGCTGTGCGAAGTCGGCGAAAAAACGGTATTTGACTGCGTTGGCTGCGAGCCTTCGGAACTGCCTTTCAATTCCCTAACTCAACTCGAAATAGACGAAGGGAAGCCGAGAAATCCGATGATTAATAGCGGGGCGATCGCCCTAGCGTCTTTGATTCCCGGTCAAAATGCTGTGTCGCGCTGTCAAAACTTGCGAACTTGGCTGAATCAACAGGCAAACAGTCAGTTATTTGTTGACGAGTTAATGCTCGATTCAGTGAAGGAAAACCCGAATAAAAATAATTGGAATCTCGCCTTGAAAATGGTAGAATCGGGTTATATTCAAAATGCAGAAATTGCTTTAGAAACCTACAATCGCATCTGCTGTTTGTCGGGAACTGTGGAGGATTTAGCTAAGCTGGGGATGGTTTTGGTAAATAGTGGCGATCGAGCAATGGGGGAAAACTGCCGTACTGTCAAAGCGCTGATGGCGACTTGCGGTTTGTATGAAGCATCGGGCCGCTTTGCGCTGCGGGTGGGACTGCCGGCTAAGTCGGGAGTTAGCGGGGCTTTGGTGTCGGTAATTCCGGGTCAAGGTGCGATCGGCTTTTACAGTCCGCCCCTGGATAAAGACGGAAATTCTATCGGTGGCTTATTTCTGTTAGAAAAAATAGCTAAAACTCTGCGGCTAAGCGTATTTGATTAGATTGGGAATTGGGAATTGGGAATTGGGAATTGGGAAACAATATAATTCCGTAGTGGCGGGTTTTACGACAATATCTAATCAGTACAAACACGCTTTATAAACCCGCCCCCACACTGCTAATAATGTACATCAACCAACAGGGGCGATCGCCTGAAAAAATGTATATTTCGATTTCCCGTGGGGCGGGGGCGGGTTTTTGAGATTATTTGTTTGAGGCGTAGATTGTCGAAAAACCCGCCCCCACAACCAATATTTTAATTCCCCAGTATGAAGTAATTGGGCATAATTAACAGCACATAATTTCACAACTAATGCCCCATGCCCCATGCCCCATGCCCCATGCCCCATGCCCCATGCCCCATGCCCCATG
>NZ_JAUBUJ010000168.1:0-10379 GCF_036705405.1 Microcoleus sp. B13-B6 | reverse complement strand
GGAAGTACATCAAAGTTAAAGGTACTCGCAATGTCTAATTGTCGCTTTGGGTACCTACACCCGACGAGCCTTTCATCCCTGCGGTAATTCCCAACGGGGTAGTTCGCGCAGCGCTCAGATTAATCCCCTCTAAATATACCGAGGGACTTCCCGGCTGGTAGTTAAAAACTTTTTGAATCGGCGCGGGTTTAAGATGAAATATTTGTCAGTTGCGGATAGTATTTGTACAAAACCAGCCCCCGCTAGCGAGAGTTTTGAGCTGATGAATCGATCGACTGTAACCCCTGTTGAAATTTTACATCGGTGGCAAGGCGGCGTTAGCGCGATCGCTTCCGACTTCGATCACCTGGCAAGTTGGGAACTTGCGGATGATGTGCGATCGCGCGCTTTTGGCATTACTCCCGATAATGCAGCCGATGTTGTCCGCTGCAAAACCGATTTATTCTTTTCTCTTCTTGACGAACTGCATACTTTCCCCCTAAAGTCAACTGTTTTCCTCGAAACTTTGTGGAATCTTTGGCTGCCACTGGCAATGCAATTATCGACTGCCAAACAAAGTTTAAACCGTCCTTTAATTCAAGGAATTTTAGGAGGGCAAGGAACGGGAAAAACTACTTTATGCCAAGTTTTGAGGCTGATTCTGGGAAAATTGGGATATTCTACTGTCAGCCTTTCTTTAGACGATATTTATAAGACTTATGCCGATCGCCAACAACTCCAAAAAGCAGACCCGCGTTTAATTTGGCGCGGCCCCCCCGGCACTCACGATATTGACTTGGGAATCGCAGTTTTAGACAAGTTGCGCGGTTCTCAAACTCGCGAATTAGCAGCAGTTGACAATCCCCAATCTGATGCCATAAAACCGGATATAATTAAAAATATAGAAATTCCCCGGTTTGACAAATCTGCCTACGGAGGTGCAGGAGATAGAAGTCAACCCGAAATTATTTCCGGTGCGGATATTGTACTTTTTGAAGGTTGGTTTGTCGGCGTCAATCCGGTGGTTGATGCCAAATTGAACGAGTTTTTGGCGGCTGCACCGTTTCCGATTTCCACAGAGGGCGACTGTCAGTTTGCCCGCGATATGAATGCAAAGCTGCACGACTATCTGCCGCTGTGGAACCGATTAGATCGATTGATGGTTTTGTATCCCCAAGATTATCGCATTTCTCAAGTGTGGCGCAATCAGGCGGAACGGGAAATGATGGCTGCGGGGAAGTCGGGAATGTCAGAAGCCGAAATTAATCGGTTTGTCGAATATTTCTGGAAAGCGCTGCATCCTGAGTTATTTATTAAGTCGATGGTGGAGGGCGATCGGGTGGATTTGGTAATTGAAATTATGAGCGATCGCACTGTCGGTAAAATCTGTCGGGCGATCGACTTAAATTTAAGCGATTAGGGAGAGTTAAAATTAACGCTTTAAGGACACAACATTGTTGTGTCCCTACCTTATTGCAGCCTTTAAGGACACAACATTGTTGTGTCCCTACTGTATTGCAGCTTATCGTGCATTCAATTGAGAACTCAGGACTTATGCAAAAAGTGGTTTGACGCGCGAATTAGAGGGGTAAGGCGCGCCATAAGCACCCTACAATACAGAGGTTTTGCATCGAGGATGGAGAATTTTTAAATTAACTGCCGGGAGTACCAAGATCGATCGCTTTCTGGATCAAATCGTCGGTAACTTCGCCCGGTGTACCTGCAGGCGTAATGTCGTGAGCCATCGAACGAAAAGCATCGGGATTGCCGCTTGAATCGGCAGGCAGTGGGATCTCTGTAGGAGCGGGAATATCAAATTTAGGTGCAGTTGCAGCGGCGGCAGCTTCGGCGCCGGCACCCGTGCGATCGATGTCACTAACGCTGAATTCTTTTGAAGCTTCGTAGTCTGCTGATACATTAACGGTCGGCAACTTTTGTTCTCCAGCTTCCGCGCTTTCAGTGATCTGCTGAGCGTCAAAGTTTTCAATGTTATTGACTTCTGTATTGATTTCAGACATAGCCGACTCCTTGCTAGTTTTATTTAACAATTCACTGTATCAATTATTACTTATATCCCAGGCTTTTTCATCTACCCGCAGATGTATCGTTGGCTTCTATCTTAAGGATGATTTATCCTAGGGTGGTGTCTTAACATTACACGAGTTTCTTAAAATAATGCAGCTTGAGGCAACCTCCAAACCCATACATACTAAGCCATTCTCGATTGTTTAATCTCAAATCTCAAATCTCAAATCTCAAATCGTATTACCTCTAGGGGATGGTGACTTGCACTTACAAATCTTGATACTTATATATTCTGGAAGCATTTTAAGGAATTTGATTTATGAACTCACCCGCCGCGACCAATCCTCACTCTCTCTCCAACGACACTCAAAACATCGTTCAGACAATCAACGGGTTGGGTACAGATGAAAAGCTGGCGCTGCTCTACTTTGTTTATGAAAAAATGGGAGATTCAGTTACACCAGCAGCTCCCGCCGCTGCCGACCCACAATTAGCTCCCATGCTGCTGGATGATTTTTACAAGCTTTCCCATGACCAACAACTGAATATAATGCGAGGTATTGTCAACGGCGACGACACGCCGTATTCTCACGCTTACGGAGCTTTAACTGCTAACAATCAGTTGGTGGTTTGGTATGCTTGGGCTATTGGTATGGGGGAAACAATTGTCGATATCCCCGAAGGATATGAGGCAACTGAGGCTGTCAATGGGGTGTTGGGTCAAATTGAAGGTCTTGAGTTTGAACAACAAATTACAGTGCTGCGCGACGTAGCTAATACTATGGGCTACACCGATGTTAAACCAATTGCTACTCAGGCGGAAGTAGGGAAAACTTCTAGTCTTTAGATAATAGTCTGCTGTTGCAACCTATCCTACACAAACTCTCCTCCTAGCAGAGAGGGACTCAAGAATAAAGGAATTACCCAAAACCTCTATATGTAGGGTGCGCCGAGGCGCACCCTACCGCTATAATTAGTAGTTGACATACTCCCGGGCCTTCAGGCGAGGGGATTCTAAGCTCAAACAGCAATTGCAGGCATAGCCTGTCTAACATCACCTAACTTAACGGTTGATGCCCCAACCGCACAAATATTTTTAGCTGCATTCTCGTCTCTATCATTCACCTTTTGACAGGACGGACAGCGCCATTCACGAACTGACAGATCCAACTCTTTCAGAACGTGTCCACAATGGGAACAAGTCTTACTAGATGGATACCAACGATCAATGAAAACTACTTGTTTTCCTTTCTTGTTGGCAACCCATTCGAGAATTTGGAGAAATTCGCCGAATGCCAGGTCTGAGATTTTACGTCCCCAAAGTCGTTGCATTCCTTTTAGATTCAACGTCTCAAAGCACAGCACGTCGAACTTATCAGTTAGTTCGTGAGCCAATTTCCAGAACCAATCAGAGCGACGATTCACTACGGCTTCATGTTTGCGAACTAGATTAAGTCTTGCTCTTTCTCGGTTCGCTGAGCCTTTCCGTTTTTGGGAATGCTGACGATTTGCTTTCTTAATAGCGTTAAGGGACTGTTTCAGGAATTGCGGTGATTCGATTTTCGTTCCATCTGAGCAGGTGAGAAACGTTTTTAAGCCGAAATCAAAGCCAGCGATTCTACTCGTCTCGACTTTGGTTTCAGATCCTTCAACGCTGTCAACGACCACAACCATAAATAGCTCTCCTAATGTCGTGCGTTTAATGGTTAACGTCTTGACCGTCCCCTCTATCTCTCTGGAATTCCAATACTGATAAACGCGATTCCCAATCTTAATTCGATTGCCGCCTAATAATTTGTAGCCAGCTTGCTTGAGAGTGAACGATTTGTATCTGCGAACTTTCTTGAATCCGGGAGGTCTAACTCCTTTCTTGTGATGCTTAAAAAAAAGTTGGTAGGCGATCGAGATTCGTTGGCAGATATCCTGCACCGCTTGAGAGCCGACCGTTTGCCAGAACGCTTTACGCTTTCTGTGTTTGGCAATATGCGATTGAAGTTTTGCACAATTCAAATGCTTTCCCCACATCCGGTAGTACCGTTTATGGAGTGCAATGCAATGGTTATAAATCACCCCCGCAGCATTGATACTTCGCTTGAGGTGTTTATTCCGCTTGCTTTGATATAGCTTGAACTTCAATGTTTTCATGCTAACTATGATAACATAATAGGTAGCAATTGGGTAGCCAAATGGTCAGAGAAAGATTAAGTATTCGCATTGCCGTGAGTCGGCTAGAGAAGTTGCGGAGAATTGCCAAACAGAAAGAAAAAACAATGACCCAACTTGTAGAGGACTGGATTGATAAGCTTAAAGAGGAAAAGCCGTCCTAAAAGGACGGGGCTTTAGACCCAATTTTTCGGTAAAACCTTTTTTTGCTCTTAGTCTTATTTATTCTTTCGTGTCTTATAAGTAACCACACAAAATTAATTACATAAAGACTCCTTGCTAGGCAAGGGTTTCAGTAGAAATATTGTGTAATTAATTCTGCACACCTACTTAGCAATCCTCGCATCAGTTGTAAAAATATGTAGGGGTAGTGCTAAGAGTGCCTACCCCTGCCAAGGCGGGGCAACCGGGCGTGGGTTTTGCCCCTACAAGAATTACACAAATCATTTAGGATTGCTATAGAGAGGGACGAAAGTTTTTGTATGAGCCGTGAAAACCGGCCATTCTAATAAATATAAAACAATACGCTTGGGTTAAAACTGTTTATTCCTCGGAGTTCCCCCTCGCATCCCCCTTAAGAAGGGGAGTAGGGGTTGACTTTGAATAAGTTCTTGTCCCCCCATTCGTAGGGGCGGTGCCAAGAGTGCCCGCCCTTGGCTAGGGGGGATCGGGATTAACTGCACCGTATTGAAATATAAAAAAGTTTTCAGTCAGCAAATGAGTTTTTTCGGATAAATTTTTCGCGGGAATTCTATCCGAAATGTCGAACCTTTTTTGGGCTGACTTTCGACCCTAATTGTGCCCTTCATCATTTTGACTAAAGAGGCAGTAATCGCTAGTCCTAAACCGGTGCCTGGATATTTGCGAGTTGTGGTTTGGTCGGCTTGATGGAATTTGTCGAAAATGTGGGGAAGATCGGTTTCACAGATGCCGATTCCTGTATCCCGAACGGTGATAATTAGCCGATCGCGATTTAATTCCCGCACCTCAATGTAAATGCTGCCCTCATGTGTGAATTTAACCGCGTTGGAAACGACATTGGTCAAAATTTGCCGCAGGCGCAACTTGTCATTAACTATAAACTGATCCTGCAAGCACACGCTGACGGACATGGCCACATTCTTATCGGTGGCTTGATTTCCGAATTCCAAGGCCACATCCATTACTAAATGCGCTAAATGAAATTTTTCAATTTTTAATTCTGTGCGGCCACTCTCGATTTTGGAGAGGTCGAGGATATCGTTAATTAGCAGTAGCAGATTTTTGCCGTTATGTAAAATGCGTCCCACCATTTCGGTTTGCTGGGCGGTCAGCAGTTGTTTGTGCTGGCGCAGCAGCAATTGGGAAAAGCCGATAATCGAATTCATGGGAGTTCGCAATTCGTGGGACATAATGCCCAAAAATTGCGATTTTAACTTGGCTGCTTCTAGCAGTTCCAATTTTTGCTGGTGAATGCGTCGCCCCTGATTTTCCAGTTCTTCCTGCTGACGAATTAGCAGCTCGTTTTGCAAGTCTAAAAGCTGTTCCTGCTTTTTTAATTTTTCGATCGCCAGCGCGTTGTTAATCGCGATCGCCGCTTGTTTTCCCATCACCGCCAGCAGTTTCTGAGTATGCCTGTCCATCGCCGTGCTGTCCTTCCCGTTGCCGATGGCCAACACACCCAAACGCCCGCTTTGCCCCCACTCGATCGCCGCTGCACAAGCCGCCGCCGGCAACAAGCCTTTGCCGCACTCCGACCGCCACAGTACAGACTCTCCCGTCGCAAATGCTTTCCACAGCAGCTTGTTTTGCACGTGCGGGGTTTTGCCCCCACCAAAGTTTTCCGTGCCCCCGACAGCGCTGAGTTTGAGGCCGCTGCAATCGGACTCCAGAAGAGCAACTAGGCAAAATTCCGCTCCGGCGATCGCCTCCACAGTCGCGTCCGCGATGGCTTGCAACAATTCACCCCAATTACCCGCGCGCTGGCTCAATATATTTGTAAACTGCTCTATCACCTGTAAATCCCGCCCCGCCTCTATTACCGTCCGGGCTTCGCACAATTTTTCATCTTTGAAATTAGCTTTCGAGCACGCTTGATGGCGCCAAAACTCTGGTTCTGCTTGGGGCTCGGCTTGAGTTTGTTCGATCGGTTCCATATCTATGTAGGTTCCCACCCACTCCAAAACTTCCTGACTGTCTAGATTAGCGGGCCATCCTCTGGCCACGTTCCAGCGGTATGTGCCTTCTCGCGTCTGCAGACGAAATAGAATTTCGTAGCTTGGCGGCGGGAACTTAGAAGTGTGCGATCTCGCCAACAGACGAGGGCGGTCTTCTGGGTGGACGCGCGCCAGATAGCCGAAACCTAAAGCTGCTGCTGCTGGTACCCCGGTGTACTCCTCCCAGCGCTGACTGAAATAAGTCGCCCGGCCGTCAGCATTTGTTTTCCAAACTATCTGAGGAATTGCCGAGCACAGGCGATCGTCCTGAGTTTGGCAGTCGCCAACTTGCGGTTGGGGGGATGTTATTTCAGATACTTTGTGTAAGATTTCCGAGTCGGAAAACTCCGAGGGAAAAGACTTATTGCCGTGATACTGAGTCATAACAGGTTATATAAATAAGCGTTGGACTAGAGCCCTAACACCGATTAAAGACTCGTGCTGCTAGCTTTATTGATTTTGAGGGCCCAAGTGCATCAAAATTTTTTATACTTTAAATTTATCTGGGTAGTGGTATCCTTACCTCTATCAACGGGCGGACAATGAGATAATTCAGTTAAACTATTGAAACATTGAGAGCTTACCTGTCCCGATCGGGCTCGTGCAGGCATCGCGGCAAAATAACTTAAAAATTAACTTGCATTCTTGGCGGCTGCATGAGTATGCTTTAAAATGATGTGCGACCTGTAAAACCCTAAATCAGGACACATTCTCAAATTTTCTCAGTTTAGCTGAGTCAGTTGACGATATTTTAAAAATTTAGCGGGCTATTGGAAGAAAGATGAGTAAAATTCGCGTTGCTTTGGTAGAAGACCATGACCTGACAAGAGTCGGCATCCGCACTGCTTTACAACAGCGTGACACGATAGAAGTTGTCGGCGATGCAGCTAACGCTACAGAGGGATTGAAACTGCTTCAGTCTTCAAAACCTGACGTGGCAATTGTAGACATTGGCTTGCCGGATTTTGATGGCATTGAACTTACACAAAAGTTCAAAAAATCGGTAGCGGAGTCCGATCCCGATACCAAAATTTTGATTCTGACTTTTCAGGACAATGAAGAAGAAGTTCTGGCAGCTTTTGCCGCCGGAGCTGATTCTTACTGCATGAAAGATATTAGCTTCGATCAGTTATTAGATGTAGTAAAAGTAACTCACGAAGGTAACTCTTGGATCGATCCAGCGATCGCCCGTATCGTCCTGAAACAAGCTCGCACTCAGGAACCTGCGCCGGAAGAACCGAAGGCTGAGGGCAAAAGAGTCACAATTAAGGCGGCCGAACCTGAGTTTAGTCACATCATTGAGACTTACCCTTTAACCGAGCGGGAATTAGAGGTTTTGGAACTGATCGTGCAGGGTTACAGCAATGCTGCAATCGCCGAAAAGCTGTACATTACTGTCGGTACAGTCAAGACTCACGTCCGCAATATTTTGAACAAGTTGTGCGCTGATGACCGCACTCAGGCAGCCGTTCTCGCCCTGCGTTCTGGCTTGGTTGGATGAAGCCTTATCATCAGGCCAAATCAAGTTAAAAGTAGGGTGCGCTGGGCGCACCTTACTGCCACTGATTTATGGTGTGCAGTGTACACCGACTGACTAATTGTTACCAAAAAATTAGGGCAGGCAGTGTGCACTAGCCGAGCAATTGTTGGTTGTTAAAAAAGTGATAAAGTTTAAACCCGCATCTATCCCAGTACAGATATTTTTTTAAATATTTAAAAAAAGGAATCTACCTTAAGATAGATGCTAAAAAACTATCGTAGTACCAATACTTATTGTTGAGCGATCCCCAGTTAAATAAACTTCGATCGCACTGCCGATATTGCGCGATTTCACTTCATAAAAGGCGCAGGCACAGGCCAGATGACGATACTTTTAGGAATAGTTAAGCCTTAAAGAAATTATATCCGTAGAGTGATGCTGAGTTCGCTTAAATTTGCGAAATTAAAAGTATCTACTGCTACTGAAATATTTTAGAAAGAGGTATTATGGCCGCTCCAATTGAATTCAAGTTATTTGCTCCCTACAACAAAGGAGCTGCCTTGATTGGCTCTTTTTCTAATTGGGAAGATATTCCGATGGAAAAGGACGAAGAAGGTTATTTCCGCACGCGAGTTGAGTTGGAGGATGGCGTTTATCAATACAAATTCCGCGTTCAGTCGAAAAGCTGGTTTGTGGAACCAGATCAGTGGGTAGATGTGGTCGATCCCTACGCGACTGACATCGACAATCCCACTCAAAACGGCATTGTTCGGATCAAAGACGGCGATCGCATTATCGATACCTACGTCTGGAAACACGACGACAAACCGCTGCCAGCCGATCGGGAATTAGTGATTTATGAAATGCACATTGCCGACTTTTCCGGTGGCGAAGATGATCCCTTCGCCCGCGGCCAGTACAAGCACGTCGTCGAAAAACTCGATTACCTAGTCGAACTCGGCATCAACGCGATCGAACTCATGCCCATCAAAGAATACCCAGGCGACTACAGTTGGGGCTACAACCCCCGCTACTTCTTCGCTTCCGAGTCCAGCTACGGAACCACAGAAGAACTCAAAAACCTGATAGACGAGTGTCACGGGCGCGGTATTCGCGTCATCATGGACGGGATTTACAACCACTCGGAAGCATCGAGCCCCCTCACTCAAATCGATCACGATTATTGGTACCACCACGAACCCCGCGATCCTGACAACAATTGGGGCCCGGAATTTAACTACGAATTCTACGACGAAAACTTAGGAACTTTCCCGGCGCGCCAATTTGCTGGCGATACAGTCCGCTTCTGGATTCAAGAATATCATCTCGACGGCATTCGTTTCGACGCGGCGCGACAAATTGCTAACTACGATTTCATGCACTGGGTAGTTCAAGAAGCCAAAAATGCCGCCGGCCCCAAACCGTTTTATACCGTTGCCGAATACATTCCCGACGATCCCAGCATCACGAATGTAGACGGGCCGATGGACGGCTGCTGGCACGACAGTTTCTATCACTGCATCGTTCCACAACTGTGCGGCGACTTTTTTGATTTAGAACGCCTTAAAGATGTGATTGACTGCAAGCGGCAAGGTTACTTGGGTGCTACGAATGTAGTGAATTATTTGACCAATCACGACCACGATCGCCTTTTTGCCGAATTGGGTTCGTGCGGGATTTTGGATGAAGCAGCATTCAAGCGAGCGAAGTTGGGAACGGTGGTGTTAATGACAGCAGTTGGCGTGCCGCTGATTTGGATGGGCGAAGAATTTGGCGAATACAAAGCCAAAACAATTGAGCAAGCTAAAATTGACTGGACGCTGCTAGGAAATGACCTCAATAAAAGTTTGTGGGAATACTACAAAGGCTTGATTCACCTGCGTAAAAATAACCAAGCACTTTACACAGAAAACATCGACTTTTTCCACGAAGACCCCGAATCGAAAGTTTTTGCTTACACTCGCTGGAACGATGAAGGTTCGAGAGTTGTAGTAGTGGTGAATTGGTCGGAAAATTATCTGGCAGGTTACAGCGTTCCCCACTTCCCTGCAAACGGAAATTGGCACGAATGGACGGGGAATTATGATATTGAATCGGGCGATGACAATATTATGATTGACTTGCCGGAATACGAAGCCAAAGTGTTTGTTTGGCAGTAAGGCAACGGAGGACAAAGGCTTTCGCCGTTTCCCTACCCCAAAATAATCATTATGTAGGAAAACGGCACTGCCTTTCGTCGTGTCAACTTAATCTATCAGTCCGCCAGTCCTCCCACCCGGCAGTCCGCCAGGGACTGAAGTCCCTGTCTAATAGCTGAAGTCCTCTGAAGAGGACTAATGAGTTTTTCAGTCCTCTTCAGAGGACTTCGGCTTTGAGGCAGGGGTTTCAACCCCTGCCGGACTGCCGGAGTGCGGGTTTAACGCTAAGTTGACACCTATGGGCATGGCGCCGTGTCCTACTCTGCTACACAAATACTAGACAAGTCTCGACATTTGCTTCTTACTTCATCGGGAGCATGGGAGCGGTTATCCCTCAGT
>NZ_JAUBUJ010000167.1:8037-10409 GCF_036705405.1 Microcoleus sp. B13-B6 | reverse complement strand
TCTTGCCCGAACAGGCAAGATGCCTGTTCCACAATCAAAAATAAAATTCCTCTCTTGTGGAACGGGCATCTTGCCCGAACAGGCAAGATGCCTGTTCCACAATCAAAAATAAAATTCCTCTCTTGTGGAACGGGCATCTTGCCCGAACAGGCAAGATGCCTGTTCCACAATCAAAAATAAAATTCCTCTCTTGTGGAACGGGCATCTTGCCCGAACAGGCAAGATGCCTGTTCCACAATCAAAAATAAAATTCCTCTCTTGTGGAACGGGCATCTTGCCCGTTCTTGAAAAAGTGCAAGCTAATGACTAAAATCGACATTTCCCCCGCTAACAATCACCCCAACTCTCGCATTTTCAGCTTTCACAACACCTGAAAGCAAAGCTGCTGCCCCCAGCACTCCCGTCGGTTCAACAACTATCTTCATCCGTTCCCACATAAAAAACATTGTACTGCGAATTGCCTCTTCGGAAACAGTTGCCATATCATCAACATAATGCAGCACCAAAGGAAAGGTTAAATTCCCCAAAGATGGCGTGCGCGCACCGTCAGCAATCGTATCCGGGTTAGTAACAGTTTGTAGCGTTTTCGTGCGGAACGATCGCGCAGCATCGTCTGCTTGCTGGGGTTCTACTCCTATTACTTTACACTGCGGAGACAAAGTTTTTGCTGCGATCGCGCATCCCGACAGCAAACCCCCGCCACCGCAACAAACTAACAGCAAATCCAACTCCCCAACTTCCGCGATTAATTCCAGCGCCGCCGTACCTTGTCCCGCAATCACCCACGCATTATCATAAGGAGGAACAATTGTCAAGTGTCGTTCTGCGGCAATTTTAGCGGCTAACTCTTCCCGCGCAACTTGAGTGCGATCGTACAAAATAATCTCCGCACCGTAGCCGCGAGTCGCCTCTTGCTTGACTTTGGGCGCATCTGTTGGCATGACAACAGTAGCAGGAATCTGTAATAACTGGGTGGCAAGGGCGATCGCCTGCGCGTGATTTCCCGAAGAAAAAGTCAGCACTCCCCGCTGTTTTTGGGCTTCAGATAGCTGAATCAAAGCATTGCAAGCACCCCGAAATTTAAACGAACCCGTGCGCTGAAAGTTCTCGCACTTGAAAAATACCTGAGAATTTGTGCGTTTGTTGAAAGTTTCCGAAGTCAGCACCGGTGTCTTGAAAGTTTTGCCCTGCAAGCGATTTGCCGCCGCCTCCACATCGGCGAAACAGACTGATAAAGGATTTTGGGTACTCATAGATTTTAGATTAGGGCGATCGAGGACTCTATTTGTAGGGTGGGCATTGCCGCTTCACTCCTACCATTAAATTATAAAATTTAATTATATTTTGGTTGCTAATAATTAGGTGAAATTGCCCTCGCGAGTGCGATCGACTCCAACCATCGACAACAACGCAAAAAAGAACACGGCAATGCCATTTCCCTACAAAAAAAATAGCAGCTAAATTGTTTAACAATTACCAAAAAAAAGGACACAGCATGGCTGTGTCCTTACCCGTATCTTGTAGGGACACAGCATTGCTGTGTCCCTAACCGTACCGATATCCCGATTAGGATTCTTGCCGTTTAGAACAAGAACAATTCAGAATTACCGGAAACTCCCAAATTGACATCGACAGTGGCAAACAAACTGTTACCACCAACCGTAGAACCGTTGCTATCGTAATACAGTTTAGTAGACGCAGACAAACCGTCGTAGATAGCCATGATGGACGGCCCGGTTAAATTTAGTTCGAGATCAGTTACAGAAACTGTGCTGCTGTAAACGTAGAAACTCGAACCCAAAGGCCCAGATCCGGTCGTAAAGGCTGCAAAACCAGTGCTGTCGAGGTTAATTTGATCCTCAGCAGTGCTGTAATTGGTAATAAAATCGCCGCCGTCAGCAGTAGTTCCGGTGAACACAAACACATCCGCACCAGCACCGCCGTTGAGAACATTGGTTCCCACACCACCGATTAAAGTGTCATTCCCCTCGCCGCCGTTTAGAGTATCGCTACCCGCGCCGCCGAAGATGCTGTCGTTACCTAAACCGCCGTCGAAAATGTCGGCCCCAGAACCGCCGTTCAAGATGTCAGCAAACTCAGTGCCGGTGACGTTATTAGCTGTCGCACTTCCTGTAAATAAGACAGGAGTGGTGAAGTTGTAACCGCCAACACCAGAACCGAAGTTGTTAACTCCGTTTGTCGGGAAAGTACCGGGATTAGTAATTAAATCCACAACGCTGCCGGAACTCGTAGTAGTACCAGTCGGAGAAGTACCAGTATCAGAAGGTGCGATCGTACCTGTAAATACAAAGTCCGCCGTTCCCAGATTGCTAGCAGCCGTACCCAGATTCGCAATCAAGGTAGAACCAGCC
>NZ_JAUBUJ010000167.1:5205-7937 GCF_036705405.1 Microcoleus sp. B13-B6 | reverse complement strand
CTTTGTAAACAAACAGATCCGCACCTGAACCGCCAGTCAGAATATCTGCACCGCTGCCGCCGCTGAGGATGTCAGCAAACTCAGTACCAGTGACGCTGTTAGCATCAGCATTTCCGGTAAACAAGACAGGAGTGGTGAAGTTGTAACCGCCTGCACCAGAACCGAAGTTGTTAAAGTCGGTTGGGTAAGTGTTCCCAGCAGCAGTTAAATCGACAATGCTGCCTGAGTTGGTAGTAGTACCAGCAGGAGAGGCGATCGTACCTGTAAATACAAAGTCCGCCGTTCCCAGATTGCTAGCAGCAGTACCCAGATTCGCTATCAAGGTAGAACCACCGGCCACCGTACCGTTCGAGTCAAAATACAACTCTGTTTCGTTCGACGCATTAGTAAAGGCGAAGAAACCAGCAGTTGTAGAATTGCCCAGGGCTTTAGCTTGTGCATCTTGCAAAGAGGCATAACTTCCGCCTGTGAAAATCACTAACTCTTTGCCAGTAATGTCAGGAGAAACCCCGCTAACACCGTCAAAGTTAGTCGTAGTCAAATTGCCGAAAGCGCTCGCGCTAAACTCGAATTTGTCTACCCCAACAGTAAAGTCGGAAATTTTATCGCCGCCTTCTTTAGTTGTCCTGTAAACAAACAGATCCGCACCAGTGCCGCCGCTTATGACATCCAAACCGAGGCCGCCGGTGATGGTATCGTTGCCGTCGCCGCCCTTGAGGTTATCGTTAAAATTGCTGCCGACAATCTTGTCATCGCCTGCTAAACCATCGAAATTAACTGCAGCCGGATAAGTGCCGAAATCCACATTGTCAGGGCCAGCAGTACCGACAGGAACATTTAGTGACGTGCCGCTGAAGACAAAGTTACTGACTTGCAGGCGAATGCTTGCCGAGAAACTCGTGAGAACTTCAAAGCGCGCCCCAACAGCAAATACCAGTACAGCACGACCGGTCTCGGCATCTATAAACTGACAGAAAGTAGGCGCTTCTCGGTTGCCACCCAAAGCTATAAACCGCGCTTGCAAAGACGCGATGCTGTTAACAGTGATATCCGTGGTGAAGTCGAGCAAATTAGCGCTGCCGATCGACCCAACAGCAGTAGTAGCCGTAATATCCAGTCGGGTCAAGCTAGAAACGATGAGATTACCAAAAGCTCCAGTAGAAAGCTCAAAAACATCGTCATCGACATTAAAGTCAGTAATAAAGTCAGCTTCTACAACTGTTTGAATCTCTTGGCGGGAAGTGCGGTAAACAAAGCGATCCTTTCCATTACCCCCTATTAGAGTATTGGTTCCTAGACCGCCTTCGATCGAGTCATCGCCCTCATTTCCGGTTAATGTGTCATTGCCACTACCGCCGATGATTTTGTCTATGCCGAGGCCACCGTCGATCGAGTCATCGTCATCACCGCCGTCGATCTCGTCATCGTCATCGCCGGCTTTAACTTTGTCCTTGCCTTTGCCTGCTTTGATTTTGTTTTTGCCTTTACCGACTTCGATCGAGTCATCGTCATCGCCACTGTCGATATCGTTATCGCCATCGCCGGCTTTAATTTTGTCCTTGCCTTTGCCGCCGATGATTTTGTTGTTGCCTTTGCCGACTTCGATCTCGTCATCGTCATCGCCGCTGTCGATATCGTTATCGCCATCGCCTGCTTTAATTTTGTCCTTGCCTTTGCCACCGATGATTTTGTCCTTGCCTGTGCCGGCTGTAATGTCATCGTCACCATCGCTGCCTTCGATGTCGTTATCCAGCGTCAGAGAACCGACAATAACTTGAGGTGCTGTAGTGCCAGCAAACTTAAAGAGATTTTGCTCGACATTCAAGCTAAAACGCTGGTTGATGAGAGATCTTTTGCCGTTGCTAACTTCAAAAGCAAAACTAAGCGCACCGACAAAACCTACTGCCGCTTTGAATTTTACCAAGCCTTCGTTAATGTCTGCTTGAGAGAAGGTAGAACCGACTTGTGCTGGGACTCCCTTAACCAATAGTTGGCCGGTTGTAGCATCGGGCAGCTCGGTTAGCTTGAAGACTGTGCCGCCAGGACCTTGCTCGTCATCGACAAACCGCAACAACTCAGGAGTAATAGTTTGCTCGCCGCCGCTGGAACCAGCAGTCAAGGGCTGATTAACTTCCGCTCGCGGAGGGTTAAAAATCGGAGGGGGAGTTTGAACCGGAGTGGGAGTTGGACTTGGAGTTGGAGTTGGAGTTTGAGGATTAACTCCCAAAAAGTCGCCAGCAGTGATCAGCGTTGCGTTGACATTCAACAATAGCGCCAAGGCGAAGTTATTGACCCGAATTTCGGTATTTGCACCGACTTGTATAAAGGTCAAGCTGCTAAAGTTCAAGTCGCCAAACAGCAGAAACTTGTCGCTGTCGTCTGCGTAGTCAGTGATGACTGCTTTTGCCCCAGAGGTACTGTTACTCACGACATAAACGTCATCTCCAGCACCGCCGACACAGGTATGGTTGCCAGTACCGCCCATCAGCGTATCGTTGCCGTTGCCGCCCATCAGCGTATCGTCGCCGTTGCCGCCGCCGCTAACGCTGTCGTCGCCGTCGCCGCCGTCTGCCATGTCATTACCGTCGCCAGTAACGAGGGTATCCTTGCCGCCACCGCCCATCACGCTGTCGTCGCCGCCACCGCCCATCACGCTGTCGTCGCCGTCGTCGCCTGCACAGTTGTCGTTGCCGTCGCCGCCGATCACGGTATCGTTGCCCGCACCGCCGCTA